>JAHCKB010000319.1 GCA_026125985.1 Bradyrhizobium sp. | reverse complement strand
TTTTTTCTGTACCTTGATACCGACGAATAGTCGCAGTGTTGTTGATGCAATGCCTCGACAAGCCGGCCGTCATTTGCCGCATGCACCTCTCGACATGCCAGACCCGGCACCTTACGGATAGGCGATGCGCCTTCCCGGGATTGTCTTCGCCACCGCCTTGGCTTGGCTGACGGCTTTGTCTCCTGCAAATTCCGTCCGTGCCGGTCCAGTCGCGCCGCCGGCCTTCGCTCGGCCGGCGCTGCCTGTGATGCCGGTCGCCGCGGATGATGAAAACTACGACATCGATTTGATCGTCGGGTTCTCTGGCCAATGCACGACGTTCCGTGTGGCCGGCCAGAACCTGCCCTGTCGCGCCGTCAAATATTTTCATGGCGAGAGCGGGCGCGCTTATTTCACCATCGCCGTCGAGGATCCCTCCGACAGGGGACGTACTGTCTCGTTCTCCGGCGAGAAGGCGCGTCGCGACCGCAACGATTTTTACGAGCTAACGGTCGACCAGGTGCTGCTCAATTCGAAAGAGCGGCCGTTGGCGGGCGGTGTTCGCGTGCCTCAGGTCGAGCCCGCGGCCGGCATGTGCAAACAGTTCGGGGACATCGAGACCAAACAGATCAAGACCATTTCCTGCGCCGCTGCTGACAGGGCGGGGCGGCGCTACGAACTTCAGTTCCAGGCTGACGGCCAGCCGGCGACGGTACAGAAGATAACCCGCGAACCGCTCGACTCGGTGCGGCGTCGCGCCAGGCTGCGTGCGCTGAAAGCCTGCCGCATCAAGGCTGCCGAGGCGCGGATCCTGCCGAGGGACACCGCGGCCTACATCATCGAGTGCCTCGAGCAGGCCAGCGCTTCGCAGGCGCCCTCCGACAAATAGCCGGTTAGCCCTCGGCCGGCTCCGGGACTGCGTGCAAGGTTTGTATCTTTGCCCGATGCCGCACGCGTGCCTGAAGCTCGCTTGCCCGTAATTCACTGGTCCGGACACCCGTGCGGCAGCGGAGATTATGCGCGTCTTTCGGACCAGCGCTTTTTTTGCTGTTGCTGGCTTGACCCGGGTCAACATGACCGGCATCAGACGGCATATTGGCTTGTCATTCCCGCGGGGAAAAATCACTCGATGCCGACCTTCCAGTTAAGTCTCATCTCTCCGGAGAAGCTGCTGTTCGAAGAGCAGGTGGACGAGGTCGACCTGCCGGGTGCCGAGGGCGATCTCGGCGTGCTGTCGGGCCATGCAGCGATCGTCACCGCGCTGCGTCCAGGCATCGTTGTTGCGAATGCCGGCGCTGTGCGCGAGACGTTCATCGTGCTCGGCGGAATCGCGGAGTTCTCGAATGAGAGCCTCACGATCCTCGCCGAATTCGCTGCACATGTGGACGAGTTCGACGTCGCCGAACTGGAGACCAGGATAGCCGAGACGGAAGAAGGCCTGGCCGGCATGTCGGTCGGCGAAGAGCTGGATCAGGCCGTCGCCAGGCTCGATCACTACAAATCGATCCAGACGAGCCTGGCTCAGGCAACGGCTTTCTAGCCGGCTTCAGGGAAATTCCGGCATCTACTGGAACATCTCTATGCGGCGGCATCGGATCGATGCCGCCGCATATGAGGAAGTGGACCATCCTTGTGCTAGTGAGGGTGGTAGTTCTCTGAAGGTGGCCTGCGGTGGCCGCCACCGCCGGACAGCCCGCCGGCAATGCCGATGCCGATGCCGATCGCAGCACCAATCGCTTCCGGGGGGATTCCCTGATTTGCCGGCTGGGCCGGAGCCGTCGTTCGGCGAACTCTGGGCGGCGTTTCAGCGCGCTGCTTCTTCGGAGGCTGCTCGGTGCGTTTTTTGATCTTCTGCGGCTCCGGACAGGGACAGATCGAGGCAAGCGCCGTCGGCGACGGGCCGAACTCGCGATTGGCTACCCGCATCTGCAGCCTGCGTGCCGTGGCAGCGAGATCGCTGGTCGGGTACGTCGTCAGGAAAGCCTCGTAGGCTGCTGTCGTGTTGATTGCAACCGCGGTCGCCCACGCCTGCATGACGTAACGGCGCTCAAGCAGCGAGCGAACGCGTATGTTGTAAGGCGGTTGTGCAAACAACGCGACGAACGCTTCAAAGGCCGGCACGGAGTCTTCGGCAATAACGAGCTGGTAAGCGGCTTTCGGATCCTTGCCTTTCAGATCCTTGCGCCATTGCTCGACGCTGCGCTTGGCTGATGGCTGTTTCGCTTCGCCGGCCTTTGCCTGATCTGCGCTGCCCTTGCCTGCCTTGTCGCCGAAGAAGCGAAAGTCGTTCGTCAGCGACGAACTGTCCCAGGGAATCTGGCGGCCGTCGGTGGCGTCGTTGACGGCTACACGGACGCGCTTGAAAGCCTCCTCGATCGGAAGGTTCGGCTCCCTGGCGACGGTGAGCAATGCCGTCGTATAGGGGCTGTTGTCGCCCGATCCGTCCTCGGCCACCGAGCCCGGTGAGGTCGAATAGGAGATGAACGAGCCTGCAGCGCCCGCCTTGGTGTCGACGATAGCAAGGCCGCGTCCCGCGGCCGTGTCGATTCCGGGGAAGGGGTTGTTGCGGCAGGCATCCAGCATGATGATGCGCATGCGAGTCGGCAGCGCACCCAGCGTGTTCATGACGTCGTTCAGGCGTACCGCTTGCAGCGGAATATCGGTCTCGCGCTTCGGATCGACGTCTACAGGCACGAGATAGTTCTCACCGTCGATCTGCAGACCGTGGCCGGCGTAGAACACCAGCGCCACCGTGTCCGGACCGTTTGTGGCCACTTTCGCAGCGAAGTCGCCTACCGCCTGCCGCAACTCGTTCTGCGTCAGGTCGGCTGTCGACGTCACATCGAAACCGGCGCTGCCCAGCATTTCAGTCATTTTCCGGGCATCGTTGCTGGGGTTCGGAAGCGCGACTACCGAGCGATAGGCCGATTGTCCGATCACCAGCGCGAGACGCTTTTCCGCCGCTTCCGCGGAGATGACTGACAACAGTAGCGTCGCTGCGACCAGGGATGATGTGCAAAGGCGCAAAATGGAAAACATAGCCTCACCCGTTCCCGTTCGAGAAGTTTGATTCAATCTATGACGAGTAGGGGTGAATTCCATTGACCTGTCTCAAATTGTTCGATCGTTATCGAACAATGCGAGTGGTTCGCAGAAATGGCTGCGGGGCTCACTTCCCCTCGAGTACGTTGACGGGCACCCAGTCGCCCGGCGGTGGATTCTCGGCGAATTGGCGGGCGCGCTTGCTGAACAAGGCCGAGGGCGGGTCCGTGTCGGCTGCGCGATCGAAGCATTGTTTCGCCTTCTCGAACCGACGCGCTCGCCAGAAGGCGAGCCCTTCGGCGTAGGATTCGGCAACCCTCGATTGCTCGGCGGTGAGCCGTCCAGCCTCTGCGAGCGGTTCGTAGATCTTCACCGGATCGGCGCGGCCCTTCACCCTGATCGCGTCCAGTTCCCGCCACACGAACGTCTCGCCCGTCAGCGCCACGGTCATCTCCGAGGCCATGATCGATGTGTCGAAATACTTGTTGGCGCCCTCGAGCCGCGAGGCAACGTTCACTGCATCGCTCATCACGGTATAGTTGAACCGGCGTCGCGACCCGATGTTGCCGACCAGCGCCTCGCCAGAGTTGAGGCCGATGCGGTGCGCAAGCCTTTCGCCGCGGAAACTGCTGTTGTCGCGGTTGAGTTCCTCCAGACGGGCACGGCACTCCAGCGCCGCATGCACTGCGCTGCGCGCATGATCGGGATCCTCCGCCGGAGCGCCGAACACGGCGACGATGGAGTCGCCGATATACTTGTCCACATAGCCGCCGTGACGTTCGATGATGTCAGTCATTGCCGACAGGTATTCGTTCATCAGCGTCACCAGCGCATCCGGAGTCATTCGCTCCGAGAAGGACGAAAAGCCGGCGATGTCCGAGAAAAACACGGTCACGTTACGCATCTCGCCTCCGAGCGCCGGCATCTTCGCCGAAGCCAGCATGGTCTCGATGACCTGGGGTGCGAGATAGAGACCGAAGCTCTTGCGCAGGAAGCGTTCCTCGCGATCGGTGACCACGAACCGGTAGCCGACGGTCATGGCGAGTGCGGTTGCGCCGGCCAGCGCCGGCTCGACCACCGGGAGCGCCAGCGAATGCACAAACAGGCCGATCGCCGTGGCGATGTAGGCGATCATCAGAACAAGGAACGCGAGCAGTGCGATCAGCGGCGCCAGCATGCATGCAGCGATCGCGGCGAGCGAGGCCATCGCAGCAGTCACCGCTGCTCGCGGCAGGAAGGAGAGCTCGACCGCCACGTCCTTCTCCATCAGATTTCGTACGGCGGTGGCATGCACAAAGACACCGGCCATGGTGTTGAACGCGATCTGGCCCGTCCGTTCGGCAGCAGGCAGGGCGCAGCGCGCCGCCGGCGCGCCTTCCAGTCCGCTCGAAAGCCGCATCGAGGTCAGCTTGCGGTCCTCGAAATTCAGCGAAGTGCCGAAGATGACGGTTTTGCCCGCGAACTCGCGGCGGAAAAACTCGCTGTCGCCCTTCTCGACGCAGGACCGCAGATCGGCAAAGGAATAGGTCGGAAAATCCCGGCCGCCGCCACGGAAGTTCAGGGTCATGGTATTCGGTATTGCGCTCGGGACCCGATAGCCGGCCAGCGTGAGGGGCCCGGCCGGGTCGATATCTGGCTTGCTGCCCAGTGCGCGTGAGGCGAGTTCGACCGCCATCGAAGGCACCGCATTGCCGTTGATGCGGAAAGTCAGGGGCAGCCGGCGGATGACTTCGTCGCTGTCGACGTAGACATTGAGCGCACGAATATTGCTCTGCTGCCGTACTGCAGCTCGTTGCCCCGGCGACGGACGGACCGGATCGTCCCGGCTCTGGATTTCGCCGAGGACGAGCTTGCCTGCCGAAGCCGACGCCGCGAGCGCGCGCAGGAAATCCCGGTCAAATCCCCGCATGCGCGCGCCGATCGGCTCCTCGCCGAACTTGATCTCCGATTGCTCGATCGATGTTGGAAAGATAAGGTCGAACCCCACAACGCGCGCACCTCCCTCGACGATGGCTGAGAGCACGCGGCCCACCTCGCGAGTCCAGGTCAGGGTCGGCGACCCCTTGAGCGGGGGCGTCCGATAGCTTTCCTCGTCGATCGCGACCACGACAACCGGCGATGCGGAAGGGCGGCTGCGGCTGCCGAGAAATTCCCAGCGTAACGTCGTCAGCGCATCGAGCGAGAGGCCCTGCAGATTGCCGGACAGCGGCGATGCGAACCAGAGGCCG
>JAHCKB010000318.1 GCA_026125985.1 Bradyrhizobium sp. | reverse complement strand
GCGGCACCGGGCGAAGACCCCGGGAAACCTGGTGCTTTGTTGCGCGCAATGGCCGGGCCGTCGCGTCGACACACGGAACGTTTGCGGGCGGAATGGTAATCGCCATCGTCGCCGGGCGCCCTTCTTCTTGCGGTGCTGGTCGTCATCTATGTCTTGCTAGGAGCGCAGCGCAGCGGAGCGTCTCGAAGGATGGGAGCGCGAAGAAAGGTCTTCCGGACCACCCGCCCCCATGAGGACGTTAAGTCGTTGAGGAGAAAGTCCTCTCGGACTTGATGGTCCATCGGCTACATGACGCATCGTTCGCGGCAGCGTGGCGGTTGAGTTCATCTCATGATAAACACGCATTTCCTGCACGGGGAAGCCAGTGGCGACGGGAACGATCAGTCTGCGCGGCGAGGACCTTTATTGCGTGCTTGCGGATGGCGGGCCAGAGGCGCGAATTCCATTCGGGCCGGCGACGGCTCGACTTCGGGAGTGGACACAGCGCTATGAGGCAGCCGTGGTACGGGAGCGGTACGGCGAGCTCTTTGCCGTCGGCCGTGAGATGTTCGACTGGATCGACGAGAGCGGGTGGGCAACCGCGTGGGCAGATTCCAGTGCGCTGCGGCGACTTGAAATCCAAGTAGGCGCTGTGGAGAACGACGCTGCGGCCGTGCTGCTCGATGCACCGTGGGAACTGCTGGCGCGCGAGCATGGTCACCTGTCAGTCGACGACCGCATGCTGCAGGTCGTTCGGCGTATAGGAGTGCCGGTCGGTCCACTGGAGCCGGCGCACGGCGACATACGCGTCATGTTCATGGCGGCGGCCCCGGTCGGGCAGACAGATCTGAACTATGAAGCCGAGGAGGCGGACATTGTCGCAGCTGCCGGCGCCCGGCAACGCCTCAAGCTGGTGGTCGAAGAGACTGGCTCAATAACGGAGCTGAGCCATCGCCTTACCTCAAGTGAGGGGCCCTTCGAGGCGCTGCATCTTTCTTGCCATGGCGACATCCTGTCCGAGCACGGCCCGGTGCTGCTGTTGGAAAGCCCTGTTGGGGACGCGGACGAGGTGGCGCCGGGCGACTTGGCGCGAGCGCTGGGCGAACGCAAACCGCCGCTGGTGGTCTTGTCAGCTTGCCGAACCGCGGAACGCGGCTCAGCCGGTGCGAGGGGCAGCCCGCCTGGAGACGCAAGCGGCGACGCGAACACTAGAACACCGAACTTGCGACGTGAACTGGCTTCACCGTACGCCCGTCAGCTGGTCATGATGGTAGCCAATGTCGTTGGATGGGGTGGTTCGGTCTATGACCGCGATGCCATCGACTTCGCCGCAGCTTTCTACGAGGAACTTAGCAAGGGTGCCACCATCCCGTACGCAGCGGCCGTGGCCCGACAAGTGCTGTTACGCTTGAATGTGCAGGATCCCGAGCGAGGCAGGCACTGGCACCTCGCACGCGTCTATGCCGGGCCGTGTGGCGGCGGCGCGCTCTGTGCATCGGACAAGCCTGTCCGTCCAGCTAAAGCGGTAGCTCGCGAGTTCCTCGACGCTGCGCGGCAGGAGGTGCCCGTTGCCTCTCGCGAGAGGTTCGTAGGGAGGCGGCGCCCGATACAGACGATCCTGCGTGTCTTTCGTGATGGCGGCAATGTTCTCGTGCACGGCATGGGCGCCCTGGGCAAGTCGAGCGTAGCCGCGCGAGTGGCAGAGCGCACCTCACTGCGGCCGATAGTTGTTTTCAGGCGCTACGATGCACTGGCCATCTTCGACCGGGTCGAAGAAGCGATCGACCCGCAGCCGCGATTGATCTGGCGTCAGATCTGGCGTGAGCAGGTCAAGGCAAATGAGGCACGGCTTGGTGAGGCGCTTGAGGACTGCCTGTCCACTGCGCTTCGTGAAAAGCCGATCCTGCTGATTATCGACGATCTGGAGGAGATTCTTGAGGCGCCGTCACCGGGCGGCGGTACCACCTCTGTCAAGCAAGACTATCGCGCGGCTTTGACCGGCGTGATTGGCGGCTTTACCCGAGCACAGGAAGCGACAGGGTGCGCTTCGCGGCTCCTGCTGACGAGCCGCTATGATTTCCGTCTTCCCGATGGCATGGGCGGTGATGTCGCAACAAGTTTGCAACGGGTGCATCTGCGTTCAATGGACGGGCGTGAGCGACAGAAGCAATTACATGCTACGGAGTATAGCCTCGCGCGCTATGGGGTGGTGCTTCGAAAGGAAGACCATACGCTCGTCGGCAGAGCCGTCGCGACGGCTGCGGGCAACCCGGGGCTCCAGGACGTGCTGACGCGACCTATTCTGGCCGGGCAGCAAGGTGAAGCGGAGACAGCCATCGAACAAGTCGAGGCCTTTCGGCGGACCGGAGTGCTGCCACTCGAATTGCAGGCGTCGATCGATGCCGGCCCAGAGGGCGACCAAGAGAATAGGTTAGCCAAGTTCTTCGAACGCATGGCTTTCGCGACCTACCGCCGGGCGCTGTCCAACGATGACGCACGGATGCTTGCCGGAGCCACCATATTCACCGAGGGGATTCCAGTGCCAATCCCAGCGCTCGTGGCGGGTGGAGCCTCCAATGGCACTGGAGAGCCTGGCAAGGCGGTTGAGCGGCTGCTTGGGCTCGGCCTCTTCGACGACTGGGGTGTCCTAAACGGGCATAAGCATGCGGCGGCAAATGCGCTTGCGCGGCCGTTGGTGGCGGCGAGCATCAAAGTGGACCGGTCAAGACTGGCGCGTGCTGTGACGCCACACCTTGTCGCCGCTTGGAGCAATAAGGAAGGCACCTTTGTGTCTGACGCGAGAAGTATCGACGCGGCTTGGTTGACGATTGCCGCCGAGGCGCCAACAACGGTTGTGGAATCGTCCGCGCTCGCTGCGGCCAGCTATCTCGTTTACACCCGGCACAACGCGCCCCAAGCGCATCCGCTTGTCTGTGCTGCAATCGAGTTCATTGTGAACCGTGGAGGCACGCCGACCCCTGACCTCTTGCTTATTGCCATCGATGTCGCGGATCAGCTTGGCGAGGTCGAGGCGCTGAGGAGGCACTTGGAGATAGCGGAATCGCTGCGTGGCGAGACGGATCGAGCGGCTGGAAGCCTGCTCTTGCGGAAAGCCCGAATTGCACTGCAGGAAGGCCGGCTAGACGAGTCTATTGAGCATGCGCGAAATGCCGAGCGCGTGTTTCTGTCCCTGGGTTCCGCCCGCGATCGCGCAATTGCGATTAGCGAGATATCTAATGTACTGGAGATGCGTGGCGATCTCGATGAGGCGCTGCGCATTCGCCGGCATGAGGTGCTGCCGATCTACGAAGCTTCGGGCGACGTGCGCCACTACGCAGTAACGCTAGATGAGATATCCGATATACTGGAGACGAGGGGAGATCTTGACGAGGCATTGCGTATCCGCCTTGAGGAGGTACTCCCGGTCTTTGAAAAGCTTGGCCAAGTGCGCTCCCGCGCTGTGACCCTGGACAAAATCGCTGATATATTTGAGGTGCGCGGCGATTTGGACGAGGCGCTGAGAATCCGCCGTGAAGAGGAGCTGCCTGCTCTCGAACGGCTGGGCGATATACGTGGGCACGCGGCAGTGATGGGTAAGATCGCCAATATCTTGCGCGGGCGCGGCGAAGTCGTGGAAGCACTCCGGATATGGCGCGAGGAGGTGCGGCCCGTCTACGAGCGATTAGGCGATGTGCGCTTGCACGCTATAGCGACAGGAAACATTGCCGATGGGCTGCAGGCCCAAGGGGATCTGAACGAGGCGGATCGCATTCGGCGGGAAGAGGAACTGCCAGTTTACGAAAAGCTCGGCGACGTCCGAGAGCGCGCCACGACGATGGACAAAATCGCGGATGTACTAGAACTCCGAGGCAAGGTGGACGAAGCGCTGCGCATTCGCCATGAGCAAGTGCTGCCTGCCTACGAGCAGGTGGGCTACGTGCGAGGGCGCGCAATAACGTTGCGTGCTATCGCCCATACACTACAGGCACGAGGCGAACTCGACGAGGCTCTGCGGACGCTGCGCGAGGAGGTCCTGCCAATCTTTGATCGGCTGCGCGACGTGCGGGAACGCGCGATGACCATGGTGGCCATTGCTGACATGTTGGAGCTGCGAGGCAATCTGGACGAGGCGCTACGTATCCGCCGCGAGGAGTTATTGCCGGTATTCAAGCGGTTGGGTGACGTGCACTCATGCGCGGGAACAATGCGTCAGATCGCGAATACAATGATAGCTCGGGGTGAGCTAGACGCAGTACTGCGGATTCTTTCCGAGGAAGTACTGCCGATCTACACGCGGCTAGGTAACGTGCAAGATCGCGCCGGAACAATGGCCGACATCGCTCATGTGCGGCTGATGCGGGGCGAGAGTAGTGAGGCGCTGCGCATCCTGCGCGAGGAAGTGCTACCGGTCTACGACCATCAAGGCGACGTGAGAAATCGTGCTGCAGCGATGGGCAAGATCGCTGATGTGCTGGAGGCCCGAGGCGAACTGGAGGAAGCTCTGCAGATCCATCGGCAGGAAGTCTTGCCGGTATACGAGCGGCTGGGCGACGTGCGGCGTCGCGCCATGACACTGGACCATATCGCCGATGTGCTTGAAGCGCAGGGCAAGGCAGGCGAGGCGCTGCGCATGCGCCGCGACGAGGTACTGCCACTCTTTGAGGGTCTGGGAGACGTGCGCGCACGCGCACTGACGATGGGCAAGATCGCTGATGTGATGCTGGCTCGGGGCGAGCTGGATGGCGTGCTACGCATTTGCCGAGAGGAGCTGCTACCGGTCTACGCACAGCTTGGCGACGTGCGCTCGCGCGCCATTACGATGAGCAAAATTGCTGACATCTTTCAGGCGCGTGGCGAGTTTAAGGAAGCGGTGCGCATCTACCGCGAAGAGGTGCTGCCAATCTTCGAGCAACTCGGAGACGCGCGCTCCAAATCATTCGGCTTGTACAGACTTGCTAACGTACTCATAGCGGCCGTTGGATTAGACGACCATCGTGTCAACGAGATTCATTCCCTACTGGCGGAGGCTTTCTCCATCGCACGGGATCTCCAGCAAACGGAGGGTGTGGCCTATATCGGCAATCAGCTCATGCAGGTCTTGGCGGAACTTGGAGATCGTCAGGCGGTTCTTCAGATTCTCGACGAGGTGGAAAAAGCATTTCGTAAGCTCAAAGACGCGACAGGACTTGAGACGGTCCGACAGATTGGGCGATGGGCTGGACGCTGATTGGCAATCGGTTTGAAGGTCTACTGGCACACTTTTGTCGGCGACCTGCTTCTCCTTTGCCTCTGACTTGGCATCGCGGAATTGCCAGGCGGCGTGGAAGTCTGGGCGAC
>JAHCKB010000317.1 GCA_026125985.1 Bradyrhizobium sp. | reverse complement strand
CCGGCTTGGTCACATCAGGACGGCCCATGTGATCCACCACGACGGTCGTCGGCAGTGTCGTGAAGAAATCCCAGAGTTCCGGCAGGTCGACCGCCTCGAAATAGATCACGACATGCCAGCCGAGCTTGGCGATGCGACCGGCGATCTCGTTCAACTCGTCGCGCGGCGTGAAATCGACCAGGCGCTTGACGAAGTTGAAGCGCACGCCGCGCACGCCGGCCTCGTGCATCGCCTTCAACTCGGCATCGCTGACGCTGCGCTTCACGGTCGCGACACCCCGCGCCTTGCCGCCGGAGTGGATAAGCGCATCCACCATCGCGCGGTTGTCGGCGCCGTGGCAGGTTGCCTGCACCACCACGTTGCGCGCAAATCCGAGATGATCGCGCAATGCGTAGAGCTGGGCGCGCGACGCGTCGCACGGCGTGTATTTGCGTTCCGGCGCATACGGGTATTCGCCGCCCGGCCCGAACACGTGGCAATGCGAGTCCACCGCGCCCTCAGGCGCCTTGAAACGCGGTTTCGACGGACCGTCATACCAGTCCAGCCATCCCGGGGTCTTTTCGAACGGCCCGCTCACGGGTTTCGCCATCAATTTCAGTCCTCTACACATCTCGCGAGTCGACGCTCCGCGGCGGCTCCATGCCGAGCCTCCGTTTCGTCGCGCCGGATTCCGGCGACGTCAGATAGCCGATCAGATCACGCGCACCTGCTTCATTGCCCGCCTGCGCGCCAACCCCACAGGCGAATAACGTCACCGATTGAATTTCTCCGGGCAGGAGACCAGCGACCTCGATGCCCGCAACGCCAAGAAACTCGCTTAGCTGCTGGAATCCGAGCTCAACGTCGCCACGCGCCACCAGCGTGCCGACGGGAACGCCGGGCGGGGCCTGCACGACCCTGTTTGCGTCTTTCGGATCGACGCCCCACTTCTCAAGCAGCTTCAGCACATGCGTACCGCTCGGCCCGGTGGAGTAACCCACCGATTTCGCCGCCAGCACGGCCGCCTTTGTCGCCGCTTCGCTGGTGAGGTCGGGATGCCCCGTCCCCGATCGTACCGCGACCGCAATCGACGATTCCGCAAGCCCTGCCCGGCTTCCCGGTTTGAGAAAGCCGTCGGCCTCGAGTTTCTGCATCGCGTCGTCGGCCAGCACGACCACATCGAACTTCTCGCCCGAGCGGATGCGCTTGGCCGCATCGACCCCGCCGACGGACTCGATCGCAACCGATTTGCCCGTCTTCTGCCGATAGGCACCGGCAAGCTCCGCCAGAAGCTGGCGAGTTGCCATCGACGATATGCCGGTGATGTCGGCGCTCATGCTTCGCTCAGTCGATATATTTGAGCCCGGCCTTCGCCAGCGGCTCGCGCATCTTGTACATGTCGAGGCCTAGCACGCCGCTGGCGAGCTTCTCACGCTTGTCGGCTTCGTTGGCCTCGCGCGCCTCCGCCGCGTCTGCCGCCTGCTGGGCGACGCGCGCAGGCACGACAACGACGCCATCCATGTCGGCGACGATAACGTCGCCAGGATTGACGGCCGCACCGGCGCAGACGACCGGAACATTCACCGAGCCCAGCGTCGCCTTCACCGTGCCGCGGGCGCTGATGGCGCGCGAGAAAACCGGGAATTTCATCTCGGTCAGATCCATCACATCGCGTACGCCGCCGTCGATGATCAGGCCAAGAGCGCCGCGGGCGCGATAGCTCGTGGCGAGCAGATCGCCGAAGAAGCCATCCGTGTTCTCGACGGTGCAGGCCGCGACCACGACGTCACCCGGCTGGATCATTTCCGCCGCGACATGCATCATCCAGTTGTCGCCGGGCTGCAGCAGCACGGTCACCGCCGTACCGCAGACCTGCGCGCCGGAATAGATCGGGCGCATATAGGGCTGCATCAGGCCGACCCGCCCCATCGCTTCGTGGATGGTGGCGACGCCGAAGCGCGACAGCTTCTCGACCGCCGCCTTGTCGGCGCGCGCGATGTTTCGCTTGACGATGCCGAGATCGTTCATCGCCGCACTCATCTCACTTGCCCCTTGCCTTCAGGGCCGCATCGAGCCGCGGAAACACGCGCCGCGCATTGCCTTCGAAGATTTTCTTGCGGTCCTCCGCACTCAGAATCGGAGCCGCCTCGATGTAACGCTTGGTGTCGTCGTAGTGGAACCCGGTCTCGGGATCGATGCCGCGCACCGCGCCGATCATTTCGCTGGCGAACAGCACATTGTCGACCGGGATCACCTTGGTCAGGAGATCGATGCCGGGCTGATGGTAGACGCAGGTGTCGAAGTAGATGTTGTTGAGGAGATGGTCCTTCAACAGCGGTTTCTTCATCTCCTGCGCCAGCCCGCGGAAGCGGCCCCAGTGATAGGGTGCCGCACCACCGCCATGCGGGATCAGGAAGCGCAGCTTCGGAAAATCCTTGAAAAGGTCCGAGGTCAGGCACTGCATGAAGGCCGTGGTGTCGGCGTTCAGATAATGCGCACCCGTGGTGTGGAAGGCCGGATTGCAGCTCGTCGAGACGTGGATCATCGCGGGGATGTCGAGCTCGACCATCTTTTCGTAGATCGGATACCAGTGCCGGTCCGACAGCGGCGGCGAAGTCCAGTGCCCGCCGGAGGGATCGGGATTGAGATTGATGCCGACGAAGCCGTATTGCTTGATGCACTTCTCGATCTCGGGAAGGCAGGTCTTCGGATCCACGCCCGGCGATTGCGGCAGCATCGCCACGCCGATGAAATTGTCGGGAAACAGTTTGCTCACCCGCCAGCACAGTTCGTTGCAGATCGCAGCCCAGGTCGAAGACACCTCGAAATCGCCGATGTGATGCGCCATGAAGCTCGCGCGCGGGCTGAACAACGTCAGATCGCTGCCGCGTTCCTTCATTTGCCGGAGCTGGTTGTTGGCGATGGAGTCGCGCAGTTCATCGTCGCTGATCTTGAGATCGTCTGCCTTCGGCTTGACGGCGGGATCCTTGATCCCCGCGATCTGCCGGTTGCGCCAGTCCTCCAGCGCCTTGGGCGCGGTAGTGTAGTGGCCATGGACGTCGATGATCACTTCGTCTCTCCCTCATTGGCGGCAGGTTCGCGTTCCCGCCTGCTCGATTAACATCGGTGCTATGCCGGCCCGGCGCTTGCGGACGACCTGCCGGTCGCCGCGGTCCGCCTGCCCGCCGGAACAGGCCGGTCGAGCGGCGGCGCCTGCAGCGAAGCGACCGTGGACCGTACAAGCTGCTCGATCGCCTCGCCGGGATCGGCACCGTCAGCCTCGCCGCACGCCAGCCGCGACACGCGCTCCGGCGTCACCAGCGTGTAGTAGAGCGCTCCGAGCAGGAAATGGCTGCGCCAGACGATTTCGGTGCGCGGGATTTGAGGCAGAGTCTCGTGGATCGCGTCGATGAAGGCATGGCTGGTTTCGTCGAAGGTCTGCGCGATGATCTTGCGAGCCACCTCGTTGCCTTCGGCCGACATGATCGCGCGCAGCCGCGTGAAGCGGGCACCGCCGCCGGCGAGATCGCTGCCGGAGGAGAATGCCGGCACCACATATGCCCGCACGATCGCCTCGAGCCGGTCCTTCGGATCCCGCACGCGCTTTGCTGCTTCCAGAAGTTCGGAACGACGAAGATTCATCGGCACGCAGTGGCGCTGGTAGATCTCCAGGAGCAGGCCGTCCTTGGTCTTGAAGTGGTAGGTCACGCTGCCGGGATTGGCGCCCGCCGCCTGCGCGATGTCGCGCACCGACACCGCGTTGAAGCCGTTGACGGAAAACAGCTCCTCGGCGGCCGCCAGGATCGCCTCGCGCATGTTGGGCTTGCGCATCTTTTCTCTGTCCGGCTTGTTCATAGCATTTGTACATATGTACAAATTGGAGGAGTTCGTCAACAAAAACCCGTCGAGTACCGGAAATCCGTGATGGAAAACTCCATGCATAACAGCCGGTTATGCGTGATGTGCCGCGATGCGTCTGGCGGCAGCACGACGAACCGACGGCACAACACGCCGCCCCCAAACGCGAATGCCCGGGAAAACCCGGGCAAGGCGTCCCGGAAAGTCGGAGGCGACTATTCCGCGGGCGCGGCCACCGTGTTCGCGGCCGTCACCGCCTCGGACCTGGCGAGCCCGTACAGGATCCCTGCAACAACGACGTAAGCCAGCGCCACCGGCGGCGTAACACCAAGACCGCTGCCGACGCCGACGGCTTCGCCGTGCATGAAGCCGAAATAGGTCAACACGGCACCGGCAAGCGAAAACGCCGCCGCCTTGGCGAAGTCGCGCTCGATCACGAACACGCCGATCGCACCGAGCACCAGGCCGGTGAGGATCGATCCGCCACCCATCACTTCCAGGCCATGATAGAGCACGCCCTGCTGCGGCAACGATGCGATCGCGGCAGCCTTCACCGCGCCGGCCTTGTCGGCTACCATCGCGCCGACACTCTGTGCTGCCGTGAGCGTGGCACCGAGCATGGTGTCGACCTGCAGCTTGGCCCAGGCCGCCAGATGCGGCGTCAGTGCCAGCACGACCGCTGGCGCATGCTTGATCGGTGTGGTCTGGAACGCCTGCGCGCCGATCAGCATGCCGATGTAGAGCAGGATCGGCGAAATCGCGACCACCGGCACCAGCGCGAGCAGCACCGAGATGATGCCGAACCAGGACAGCAGCACCACCATGATGCCGGTGACCGCCGAATAGCCGATGCGCCCGCCCATCGCCTTCCAGCCGGGATGGCCGATATAGACGGCGTTGATGAAGGGATTCCCCATCAGGCAACCGATCAGGCTGACGACGCCGTCGGCAGTCAGAACCCGCGTGGTCGGATATCCGTCGCCGGCCGCCTCCGCGCTCTCGACATTGTCCATGGCCTCCACGAGGTCGTAGATGCCGAACGGAATCGCTGTCACCAGAATGACGCCGAGGAACTCGAAACCCGAGAACACCTGGCCGAAGGCCGGGATCGGCACCGAGAAACCGAAATTGGCGAAGGCATCGCCCACACCCTTCAGGCTGAGGCCGCCGAGTCCGAGGCCGAACAGGTTGGAGCCCCAGGCAATCAGCATGCCCGCGGCAATGGCGACGAGACCCGCCGGAATCCCCTTTGGATATTTCACCCCGCCGAACCAGCTCGCCACGATGATGGCAAAGCAGACCAGGCCGATCTGCGGCGTCATGTACATTTCCAGCGCCGGCCGCATCGAAATGAAGGTGACGGACACGCCCGCCAGCGTGCCGAGCAGCGCCGCACGCGGCGTGATCCTGCGAATGTAGGGCGCGATGAAGCCGCCGATCATCAGGATGAAGCTCTGAAAGAACACCCACACGAGGCCGG
>JAHCKB010000316.1 GCA_026125985.1 Bradyrhizobium sp. | reverse complement strand
GCCAGCCGGTCATGCCCGCCGATTGCCACGGGTTGTCGGATGAGGACTTGCGCTGGCTGATCAGCCAGAAACAGGCGCCGAGGGCGAGGGCCTCTGCGTCGATCCCGTCGGCACGTTCGACGAGGGTGTCGATCTGTTCATCGATCAGACGCGTATGGAAGGTAGCCTCGCGCGTCGCGGCGAGCGCAATCAGGCGTATGAGAAACTCCCGGTTGGTCGTGAGGCCGAGAATGGATGTTTCGTGGAGCGCATTGCTGAGCAGGTCGAGCGCCCGATCGCGGGTTTCTGCGTGGCAAATCAGCTTGGCGAGCATCGAGTCGTAGTACGGGGTAACGGTCGATCCGCTTTCGATTCCGGTCTCGACGCGCACGCCATCGGACGGGAAGCTCGCATGGGCAACGGTACCGGTACAGGGCATGAAACCCTGGTTCGGGTCTTCGGCGCAGATGCGCGCTTCGACCGCGTGCCCCCGGCAGCTGACGTCGCTTTGCGCGAACGGCAGGCCTTCGCCGGCGGCGATGCGAAGCATGGTCTCCACGATGTCGATGTCGGTAACCATCTCCGTCACGGGATGCTCGACCTGAAGCCGGGGATTGACCTCGAGGAAATAATAGTCGTCACCGCTGACGATGAACTCAACCGTGCCGACGCCGCGATACTTGAGACGAAGTCCCAGCCGGACCGCGTCCTCGAGCATCCGCTTGCGAAGTGCGGACGGCAGGTTGGCCGCGGGCGCCTCCTCGATCACCTTCTGATGGCGGCGCTGCAGCGAGCATTCGCGCTCGAACAGGTGAACGACGTTGCCGTTGCCGTCTCCTGCGATCTGCACTTCGATGTGGCGTCCTCGCTGCACCAGCTTTTCGACGATCAATCCCGCGTCACCGAAGGCGTTTCTTGCCTCGCGCATCGCGGATTCGATTTCCTCGTCCAGCCGCTCAAAGGACGAGATGGATCGCATGCCCTTGCCGCCGCCGCCGGCGGCCGCCTTCAGCATGACTGGCAGCCCGAGGCGGCGCACAGTTTGCTCGGTTGCCATGGCGTCGCTGCTCGGCGTGTCGCTGCCGGGTACCGTGGGAATGCCGGCGGCAACGGCTTCGCGCTTGGCGGACGCCTTGTCGCCGAGGCGCTCGATCGTCTCCGGGGTCGGACCTATGAAGGTGAGGCCGGCGGCTTCGACGGCGCGGGCGAAGGCGGCATTTTCGGCCAGGAAGCCGAACCCCGGATGGATGGCTTCGGCGCCGACGGTCCTGGCAGCGGCGATGACGGCATCGATCCGCAGGTAACTGTCTGACGCGGCCGCGCCGCCGATCTCGATGGATTCGCCGATTGTCCTGACATGGAGCGCTTCGGCATCCGCCGTTGAGTGAACGCCCGCCACCGCAACACCGAGGCGTCGACAGGTACGGGCGATTCTGCAGGCGATCTCACCGCGGTTGGCGATTAGTATTTTCCTGAACACGATTCGAACTCCACGCCTACATTCGCAATACGCCGAAGTCGGTGTGTTGCTGCGGCATCCTCCCGGCGAGATCGAGCAGCAGTGCCATGACGCCGCGGGTCTCCAGCGGGTCGATCACCATGTCGCACCAGGTGTTGCGGGCAAAATTGTAGGCGTTGGCGAACTCCTCGAATGTCCGGCGCGTCGGCGCCATGTAGGCTTCGCGCTCGTCATCCGTCCAGCTCGTACCCTCACGCTTGTGCACCTCGTCCCTGACCATCGCAAGCGTGGTCGCAGCCTGATCGGGACCCATGATCGCCGAGCGGGCGTTCGGCCACATCATCATGGCATTGGGCCGGAATGCGCGCCCGCACATCGCCAAATATCCTGCGCCGTAGGCGTTGCCGGTGATCAGCGTGTATTTCGGCACGTTGGCGCTCGCCATCGCCGTGATCATCTTGGCGCCGTCCTTGGTGATACCGCCTTCCTCGGCTTCACGGCCGACCATGAATCCGGTGACGTCGGTCATGAACAGGAGCGGAATGTTGCGCTTGCAGCAGAGGTCGATGAAGTGCGTTGCCTTCAGCGCACATTCTGAAAACAGAACCCCGTTGTTGCAGAGGATGCCGATCTCGAAGCCCATGATCCTGGCGAATCCCGTCAGCAACGTATCGCCGTAGAGCGGCTTGAATTCGTGAAATTCGCTGCCGTCGACCAGTCGCGCCAGGATTTCGCGATTGTTGGTGGGAATGCGAGGATCGGCGCTGACGAGACCGTAAATCTCGTTCTGGTCGAACAGCGGTTCGCGGGTTGGCGCGACCGTCCATCTCTGCGGAGGGATCTCGCCGAGATTGGCGACGATATCGCGCGTAATCGCGATGGCGTGCGCATCGTTCTCGGCGAGATGGTCAGTCACGCCACTGACACGGCTGTGCATCTCGCCGCCGCCGAGTGCCTCGATGCCGACCTGCTCGCGCGTCGCAGCATAGACCAGTTGCGGGCCGCCGAGAAACATCGCGCCCTGATTCCGGATGATGACGGTCTCGTCACAAACAGCAGGGATATAAGCCCCGCCGGCGGTGGAAGGTCCGTGAACGACCGCAATCTGGGGAATGCCCTCGCTCGACATCCTGACCTGGTTGAAAAAGATCGAACCGAATTGCCCTTCGTCCGGGAAGATGTTGGGTTGATCGGGCAGGTTAGCGCCTCCCGACTGCACCATGGTGATGCAGGGAAGTCGGTGCTGCCAGGCGAAGCGCTGGGCACGAACATGCTTCTTGCAAGTGATGCCGTAATAGGTTCCGCCTTTTACGGTCGGCTCGTTCACGATGATCATGCAGGGGCGCCCGGAGATGATGCCGACGCCGGTAACGATGCTGCCACCGGGCGGAACTCCCTCGTAGAGACCTTCGCCGGCGAGCTGGCAGAACTCCAGGAACGGCGAACCCGGATCGAGCAGGGCGGCGATCCGCTCCCGCGGCAGCATCTGACCGCGTTCCTTGTGAAGCGTTCGCGCCCGTTCGGGGCCGCCAAGAGCGGCCGCCGACCGCCTCCGGCGGAGGTCGGCCACGCGATCGGTATAAGCCAGACGGTTGGTCTCGTACTCCGCGCCCGAGGTAAGGGCTTCCGATTTCATCACTGCCATTGTCACCGATCCCGATAGAGTCGTGCGGCGGGCCTCGCACATGCCCATGCCGGACAAAATCTAACAATTGTTAGAATCTGTCCGGCGGATTTGCAAGGGAGGCGCGACATGCCGTTTTGAGCGTCTGTGTGGCAAGGTTAGCGTGCATCCGCGGACAGGCGGACCTCGCAGCCGGCACGAGCGGCCTAAGCCAGCCGTTTCGTCCGCTCGTCGACGGCGATCGAGGACGGCATCGCCTCGAAAAATGGGGAGTCGGTCATCCGGAACCCTTCAGTCGATGCTCGAGCTCGTGGCGCTGAACCTTGCCGCTGGTGGAGCGCGGGAAGTCCGCAAATCCGATGAAGCGGAACTCGCGCGGTCGCTTGTAGCCCGCAAGTTCGCGGCGGCAGAGATCGGCCAGCTCGGCCTCCGTCGGCGGTTCGGCGCCGTGGTGCGCGACGAAGGCAACCGGCACCTCGCCCCATTTGGAGTCGGCGGCGCGTACGACCGCCGCCTCCGCAATCCGCTTGTCGCTGAGGAGAACGCGCTCGATCTCGGCGGGGTAGATATTCTCGCCCCCCGATTTGATCATGTACTTCGCCCGATCCACGAAATCGAGCGACCCGTCTTCGTTGCGCCGGAAGACATCTCCCATGTGAAACCAGCCGCCGCGGAAGTCGTGCGCGTTGGTTTCGTCGGCTTTCCAGTAGCCGGAAAACAATGTCGGTCCGCGGATTGCCAGTTCGCCGGGTTCGCCCGGCGCGACCTCGTTGTCGGAGGGATCGACGAGCTTGATCTCGCAAAAGGAATTTTGCCGCTTGGATAGCCGATCCGGAATTTGACCGGGCGCGATGAAGGCCCTCGTCGCAGGTGGCAGGCCGGTCTCGGTCGAGCCGAAGCTGTTGAGGTAGGGCGCCTGAAGCAGCTCTGTCACCGCAGCAATGGAGTGCGGCGGGACGAGGTCTGCCATCGCGCCGCAGACCCGTACTCCCATCGCTTTCACGCGCTGATCCCTCAGCCCAACGGAGAAAGCCTCGATCATGCCCGGTATCAGCACGAGCCAGCCGATTTTGTGCCGTGCCACCGCCGTTAGCAGCGGCTCCAGCTGGAATCCGTCGACGACCACGACCGTGCCGCCGCGCAGCAAAGTGGCGAGCGCGTGGTCGGTCGAAGCCATGTGGAAGAGCGGCGCCCAGGCGACAAAACTCTCCTGCGGCGTGATTCCGAGTTCGGATGTAAAGACCAGGGCGCGCATCACCATGGCGCGATGGGAGATGACGGCTCCCTTCGGCATGCCGGTTGTCCCGCTCGTGTAGAGAATGACGAGTCCGTCTTCCGGTTGCGCTTGGGGCCGTGGCGGGCGCGCGTGTTGCCGCGCAAGCTCGTTTTCATAGTCGGGTCCGATTTCAAGAACCGGGCTCGTTCTGCTGGCCGGCGGAATGGCCGATGCGAGGTCGGCCTCGATGATCAAGAGGCTGGGCGAAACCAGCTCGATGCAATAGGCCAGCTCCCGGCCCGACAATCGCCAGTTCAGGCATGCCGTGATAACGCCTAGATTCGCCGCGGCGAGTTCCACTTCGAGATATTCCGGCCGATTCCTCGACAGGATGCCGACACGATCGCCTCTCTTCAACCCGCGGGCAGCCAGCACGACGGTCAGCCGCAGAACGCGGTCGAGCAGTTCGCCATAGGTCATCGACCTGCCGCGATATTCGATTGCGATGCTGCGGGCGTGAAGTTCGGCGCAGGCCCTGAACAGGGACCCCACCGTGCCGATGCTGCACGCAGCCTCGATCTGTGCCTCGAACCCGGACGACATGGACATTTCCTCGAAAGTTGTCCTGAAAGTTGTCTCGAAAGTTGTCTTGGGACAATCTTGTTCCCGACGGTGCTTGCGCCGGGGTCCGGCAGAATCTAACATCTGTTAGAAAGAATTGATAGCGCCAGCATTGGGAGTGCACGAATGTCCGATCGATACGCCGCCTACACCAAGTTGAAGTTCGACTATCCGGCCGAGCGGATATTGAGACTGACTTTCGACCGTCCCGAGACCTACAACTCGGTGGATGCCGAAACTCATACCCAGCTTACCCATGTCTGGCGCGATATCGACAACGATCCGGATATCAATGCCGTGATCGTGACGGGAGCAGGGAAGGCGTTCTCGGCCGGAGGCGATTTTGAGTTGATCAAGGGTCTGCTCGACAATCCCTCCGCGCGCATGGCCACGTGGAAGGAAGCGAAAGATCTCGTCTACAATGTCATCA
>JAHCKB010000315.1 GCA_026125985.1 Bradyrhizobium sp. | reverse complement strand
CCCGCGGTCTCGCCGGTACGAACGCCTATCTCTATCTCGAGGGCATCGACATCTCGAAGAAGGCGCCGGTGGCGCGGCTCGAGATCGAGGTCAGGCTGAAGTCCGGCGAGATCAAGCGCCAGCTCAAGCGTCTGGAGTTCCGTGACGACCTGTTCGCCGAGTCTGGGGAGCTGGACCAGTATCGCAACGGCTTCACCATCGCGCAGATCGACGCCCGCAACGATACGGTGGAGTTCACCAACGGCGTGGTGCTCCATGCCGGCGAGGCGACTGGCGATGTGTCCGAGCGCGACATAAGGCGCATCCAGATCCGGGAAACGATCAAGGCGCACCTCGACAAGGAGAAGCAGCTCTTCGCCCAGGGCATTAAGGTGCTGTCTCTCTTCTTCATCGACGAGGTTGTGAAATACCGAGACTATGCCCAATCGGACGAAAAGGGCGAATACGCTCGCGTTTTTGAGGAGGAATACGAGCTTCTCAAAGAGGAATACCTGTCCGAGCTGGCGATTGACGGCGAGGCCTATCGCAAGCACTTGGCCGGAATCGACGCGGCGGCGACCCATAATGGCTACTTCTCGATCGACAAGAAAACGAACCGGCTAAAGGACCCCGTGGTCGGGGCACGCGCAGTCGATTCCGACGACGTGGACGCCTACGATCTGATCCTGAAGGACAAGGAGCGGCTACTGTCCTTCGGCGAACCGACCCGCTTCATCTTCTCGCACTCGGCGCTCCGGGAAGGATGGGACAATCCCAACGTGTTCGTCATGTGCATGCTCAAGCACAGCGACAACACGATCTCGCGCCGCCAGGAAGTCGGCCGCGGGCTGCGCCTGTCGGTCGATCAGAACGGCGACCGCATGGACAAACCCGCCGTGGTCCACGATATCAACATCCTGACCGTCGTAGCCAGCGAGAGCTACACGGCTTTCGTCAGCGGCCTCCAGAAGGAGATCGCCGACACGCTGACTTCCCGTCCCCGTAAGGCGACCGAGGCATACTTCACCGGGAAGACCATCACGACCGATGCCGGGCCGATCGAGATCACGCCGGCGATGGCGAAGCAGATATATCGCTATCTGATGAAGAACGACTATTCGGATGACGCGGACCAGATTACCTCGGCGTACCACGAGGCCAAGGAGGCCGGGACGCTGGCGGCGTTGCCGGACGAACTGACGCCTCACGCGGACCAGATTTTCCAGATCATTGACAGCGTGTTCAGCGATGCTCAGTTGCCGAAGGTAGACGATGGCCGGAAGCCCAAGAGCAATCCACTGAACGACAATTTCGAGAAGAAGGAGTTCCAAGAACTCTGGCAACGCATCAACCAGAAGGCCGTCTATCGCGTAGAGTTCGATTCCGACGAACTGGTCCGCAAATGCGTGAGCGCGCTCGACAGCCAGCTCTGGGTCACGCCGCTTCAGTACACTGTGCAGACCGGTGTCCAGGGCGAAGGGTTGACCGATGAGCAACTGAAGGCCGGCGACGGTTTCTCGCTCACCGGCTCGACGACTGAGCGTGGTGGCTCGGTGCATTCTCTCGTGAAATACGACCTTCTCGGAAAGGTCGCCGAAAACACCGAGCTGACGCGCAAGACCGTGGCCGACATCCTCACGGGGATCCAGGCCAGTGTGTTCAGTCAGTTCAGAGAGAACCCCGAGCACTTCATCGCGGAGGCGTCCCGGATCATCGCCGAGCAGAAGGCGGCGATGGTGATCGAACGGCTGGCCTATGACGAAGTGGATGAGCGTTATGACGTGGACATCTTCACCGCCGCGCAGACCGGACAGGATTTCTCACGCGCGAGTGCCAAGCTCAAAAACCACGTCTATGACTATGCAATCATAGACTCCGATGTGGAGCGCGATTTCGTCAAGCAGCTGGATAGCAGCGGTGAGGTTGTCGTCTACGCTAAGCTGCCTCGCGGTTTCCTGATTCCGACCCCGGTGGGAGACTATAACCCTGACTGGGCGATCTCCTTCAAAGCTGGACGCGTGAAGCACATCTACTTCGTGGCGGAAACAAAGGGCACAATGTCGTCTATGAAGCTGCGAGAGATCGAAAAAACAAAGATCGAGTGTGCCCGGAAATTCTTTGGGGAGATCAGCCAGAAAATCACTCAGGATCGGGTGAGGTATGACGTGGTGACGGATTATGCGAAGCTCATGGACATCGTGAGCGGTGCCGTTGCCTGACATACCGGTCCACACTGCGCGGGAGCACGAAACCTGAGCGCTTGTAGCTGCACTGGGCCGCCCGGCCTGGCCGCCACTCGTCATATGCAACCAGAAAAGGGGTCTATCCGGACGATCTTCAGGTGCAAGTATGAACTTTCGACATCTGCGTTATTTCATTGCGGCTTCCGAGCATGGAAGCTTTCGAAAGGCGAGTGCGGCGCTCGGCGTGCAGGAGTCCACCATCAGTCGCCGGGTTCGCGACATGGAAGACGGGCTCGGGTCAGCGTTGTTTCACCGCCATAGCGGCGGCGTGTGCCTGACGGTCGCAGGGCAGCGGCTCCTGTCGAGGGCACGAAAGGTTCTTCGCTACGTCAATGAAGGCGCCGAGATCGTGGACGCGGTCGGTCGCGCCAAGGAAGGTCATCTGCGTATCGGGATCTTCTCGTC
Organism: Bradyrhizobium sp.; assembly: GCA_026125985.1. GTDB lineage: Bacteria > Pseudomonadota > Alphaproteobacteria > Rhizobiales > Xanthobacteraceae > Bradyrhizobium. The sequence goes on along the minus strand of JAHCKB010000315.1, from coordinate 2,717 downwards.
GCTGGCATCCGGTTTTCTCCCCAACCTGCTGCGGCGCTTCGCCGAGGAGCATCCTAGCGTTCTCATCGAGCTTGCCGACGGCAACCCGGCAGAGCATGTCGCAGCGATCCAGCAGTTCCGGATGGACATCGCCTTTCTGACAGGAACCCTGGAATGGCCGCGATGCGACACAGCCTGTTTCTGGTCAGAACGTGTTTTCGTGGTGCTGCCTGAATCGCACGCGCTTGCTCAACGGGAGGAAGTGGCGTGGCATGAGCTTGCGCACGAGACCTTCATTGTCAGCGACGTGCCCCCTGGGCAGGAAGTCCATGATTATCTGGTGCAGCGGGTCGCGGATCTCGGCCACCATCCGAAAATCCAGTCGCAGTTTGTCGGGCGCGACAATCTGTTGACGCTTGTCGCTATCGGCAGCGGGCTCACGGTCACGAGCGAGGCGACGACGGCGGCCCAGATACCGGGCATCTGTTACAGGCCGATCACCGGCGAGGTTCTGCCCTTCAGCGGCGTGTGGTCGCCGAAGAACGACAATCCGGCGCTCAGGCGCTTCATCAGCATGGCCAAGATTATGGCGCGCCGCCAGGGCGTAGAATTATGAGCTGGCATCACCCATGGGTTTCGCCCGGCGGGCTTTTGCGAACCCGCGATCAGTCGCAATAAAGCGCTCGAGCATCGGCACGATCAACTGCACGGGATCGCGCACCGGCTGTCCGGTCTGGCGTCCGAGCAGCTCGGCATATGCCGTGAGATCTCGGTGAAGCGACGCGGGCAATTCGAGCGTCGCCTTCATCGGCTTTTCCTCCATGATCGGGCCGAGCTTCAATTTCGTCATGTCAGCCTCCGTAGGGTTCGAGGACGAGATCGCGGGTGACGATCACGTGGACGGGAAAGCCCGGCCGGATCGTCAGCGTCGGCGGGACGTTTAGCTGGCGACGAACGATCTGCTGACCAGCGTCATTGATCGTGTCCTGCCCCCCGTTGCGAATGGCGCGCAGGAGCCGGTCCTGATCGTCGATGGCAAGTTCGGACCCGACCGAAAGAAGCGTTGAGAGGCCCGCCGCCTTGGCGAGATCCCACCAGTGATAATCGACGCCATCCTCGAGGCCGGCATAGCCTTGGGCATCGGCTCCGGGCTGGCGTTCGAGCACGATGGACCGGCCGTTCGGGAGGATGAGCCTGTTCCAGACGAGAAGCACGCGGCTCTGCCCGTATTGGACGCTGTTGTCATACTGGCCGATGATGCGGGTGCCCTGCGGGATCACGAGGATGCGGCCGGTCGGGCTGTCGTAGATGTTCTCCGTCACCTGTGCGGTGATTTGCCCCGGAAGGTCGGAGCGGATGCCGGTGATGAGGGCGGCCGAGATGACCGCGCCCGCCTGGAGCACATAGGGTGACGCCGGCGCCATGATCCGATCGGCTGCAATCGTGCGGCGGTCGACGGGAGCGTTGAGGAACGCAAGCTGGCGATCCTGCGCGGTCTGGCCGCCCGGTTGCGTGCCGGCTCCCATGCCGGCAAGTCCGGGGAGGTTTGCGCCTGCGGGTGCCGAGGTCGAGGCTGGACCGGATTGGAAAAACACGCGACTGGTGCGGGCGGCCTCCAACTCGGCGAGACGACGTTGCTCCTCGGGATCAGGCCCTGGCGCTGCCATGGCGGGCGGCACGACAGGCTTTCCTTGATTCTGTGCGCTGACGATCGGGCGGCCGAGGTCTCCCGGCAGCGCCGGGCCAAGGACTGGGCCGGTGTAGTCGCGTGGCAGACCGGCCAGGCCGTCGGCCGTGGCGCGGTTGTCGGTCGAATAGAGTTCATCGCCGCTCTTGCCGGGGGCTCGGGTTTGAAGCGCGTAGATGAGAGAGCCGCCGATGCCGACGAGAGCAACGGCGGCCGCGCCGGCGAGCACCCTGCGCGACAGCCGGGTGACACGCGGAGGCTCTGCCCGCAGGCGCATGGAGGAAGGTGAATCGACGGCGGGCGTCGATTGATCCAGCGGTTCGGCGTTGTCGTGGTCGGTGTCGCTCATGATGCAGGTTTCCCATCGGTTCGCACGATCCTGACGGCCTGCTGCTGCTTGCCGCTGCCGAGGCGCAGTTCGGCGGCGCCGAAGATGCGGTCCACGATCAGGATGTTCTGGTAGATGCGGCTGTTAACGAGTTGCGGCTCGCCGTCAGTGCCGAGAACGAAGATCGGCGGCATTTCACCCTGGGCGATGCCCCGAGGAAATTCGACATACACACGCCTGCCGTCGTCATAGACGGAGACGGGCCGCCAGGGCGGCGTGTCGCCGGTGATGCCGTATCGGTAGTGACGGGCCGCGGCGGCTGGAATGGCGGGTGTCGCCGGGATGCTGGCGCGCTGCGATGGCGGCGGCGCCGGATACGCCCATGCGACGGCCGGCATATAGGGTTTTGCTTCCGCCCTCAGTTCGAGCATGTAGATGCGGCGGTCGGTCGTGATGACCAGGTTCGTGGTGATGTCGGGGCGCGTCGGCTTGACGAGGATGTGGACGCGGCGCGAGAGGCCGGACCCGCTTTCGGTATCGCCGATGATCCAGCGGGCGGTGTCGCCGGCGGCGATCGGCCCCGCGCCGGTCAGGCTTTCGCCCGGCTCGAGTGCGATGTTGGTGATCTGGCCGGGCGCGGCATAGACCTGATAGAGCGCGCCTTCGCTCCACGGATAGATCTGGATCGCGTTGTAATAGCCTTCGCGGCGGGGCTGGACGCGC
>JAHCKB010000314.1 GCA_026125985.1 Bradyrhizobium sp. | reverse complement strand
CAAGGTCGGGCTGACGTCGGCCACGATGCAGGCATTCTGCGGAATCGATCACCCCATCGCAGGCGTCGTGCTCGCCGGTCGCGTGCATCGTTCGGGCGCGAGCGTCCGCCGCGCGGACTTCGGACGGCTCGGCCTGGAGTTCGAGATCGCCGTGCGCCTGAAGTCGGATATTCCGGTCATCGCCAAGCCCTGGACCTCCGACGCCATCGCCCCCTACATCGACGGCGTCTGCGCGGCGATCGAACTGGTGGACGACCGCAGCGCCGACTACGCCAGTCTCGACGTCCGCTCGCTGGTCGCCGACAATTCCTGGAGCGCCGGCATCGTGCTGTCGGAGTTTTCGGCGAAATGGCCCGATCTGGAGGCCGTGCCCGGCCGCGCCAGCAAGGATGGCGCCGCCATCGGCGAGGGCCATGGCCGCGACATCCTCGGCCATCCCTTCAATTCTGCGGCCTGGCTTGCGACGCAGCTCAATTCGCGCGGCACGAGCCTCAAGGCGGGCGAGATCGTGATGACCGGCAGCGTGATGAAGACCGTTTTCCCGGAACAGGCCGCCGGCTACCGGTTCGAGCTTGCCGGCCTCGGCTCGGTCGACGTGCAGGTTCACTAGGCGCAAATCTACCTGCGTCGCTGGAAGGTTCGCCTCGGGGGATCGATGAAGTTATCAAAGGCGCATTTCATCGGCATCGCCGGGAAAGGCATGAGCGCGACGGCGTTGCTGCTCCGCCAGATGGGGGTACGGATCTCGGGATCGGACGAGGGATTCTATCCGCCGGTCAGCGACTATCTTGCGCATGAGAACATCCCGTTTGCCTCGGGTTACCGCAGGGAGAACATTCCGGACGATGCCGACGTCATCGTGATCGGCAAGAACGCCAGGCTCGTGCCCGAGAGCAACGAGGAGGTCCGCGCCGCGATGGAGAGCGGCAAGCCGGTGCGGTCGTTTGCGGATTTGCTGCACGACATGACCGCCCGCTCCGAGACCATCGTCGTCGCCGGAAGCTACGGCAAGTCGACCTGCACCGCCCTGCTCGCCTGGTGCCTGAGGAGCGCCGGCAAGGACCCCAGCTATTTCATCGGCGAGATCACCAACGGGCTGGAGCGGCATGCCCATCGCGGCCGGGGCCCGACCTTCGTGCTCGAGGGCGACGAATACCCGGCATCGAACTGGGACGACCGCTCGAAGTTCCTGCTCTACAACGCGAAGAACGTGCTGCTCACTTCAGCGACGCACGACCACATCAACGTGTTTCCAACCCATGCGGACTACCTTGCACCGTTCAAGGCGCTGCTCGCGGGGCTGCCGGCCGACGGGCTTCTGGTCGTCAACAGCCACGAGCCCCATGCGCGCGCGCTCGCCGACGATCTGCCCTGCAGGGTTGTCCTTTACGCACTCGGCGACACCGCGCACTGGCACGCCGCCAAGATCGCGCGCGGCGCGGAGACCGGCTTCGATCTGATGCGCGGTAACGAAAAGATCGTTCGTCTTTCGACCCGCATGCTCGGCGATCACAACATCGACAACATCGTCGGCGTCGCCGCCATGCTGCTGGAGAAGCAATTGCTGACGCCCGAGGAACTGCGCGCAGGCATCGCATCCTTCCAGGGCGTCAAGCGACGCATGGAGTTGCTCTCGCCCGCCTCGCGCGTTCCCGTTTATGAAGGCTTCGGCTCCTCCTACGAGAAGGCGCGAAGCGCCATCGCCGCGACGAAACTGCATTTCCCCGACCGCCGGCTTATCGTCGTGTTCGAGCCGCATACCTTCACCTGGCGCAACCGGGCGGCAATCGCCGCCTATGACGATGTGTTTGCGGGCGCATCGAAGATATTCATTTTCGAGCCGGCCTCGCAGGGTGCGGCCACGCACGCCCAGCTGACCCAGGACGAAATCGTCGCCCGAACCAGGGCCGCCAATTACGATGCCGAGGCGATCAACGATCCCGACCAAGCCTTGCAGCGACTGGACGGCATGCTGCGCGCGGACGATGTTGTCCTGCTGCTGACATCCGGCGAGCTCGGCGGGTTGATCCGAACCATTCCGCAGCTCGCCGAGAAGAAATTTCCCGGCTAGCAACTGCTTCGCTGATCCCTATGTCGTCAGTCTGCTGCGCAGACGATCGACTCTGCGCAAAAGCGAGATGCGACGCAGCGCCACCACGGACAAAAAGCTCATCGACAGCGTGCCGGCAAACACGATAGCGGCCTTGGCTACGGCGAAGATTGCAATTCCCAGCAAGGCATATTGCAGCCAGATCGAAAAGACGTAGTGAACCAGGTAGATGCCATAGGTCTTGTCGCCGAGCGGATCGAGCATCGGCAAGCGCCGATCTGCGAAACGCAGGAACAGCGCCAGCATGAACAGGACGCCGGACGCGCAGCAGAGCACGAACGCCAGCGCCTGGCAGAATTGCAGCACGAGCGAGGGGCCATCCCCCGCCATCGCAAGGCCCACCATGCCGAGCCACAGCGCAAACGAGACCAGGGTCGCGGCCCCGGCCGAGGCCCAGCGCTTCGCCAGCCATCCGTCCGGCGCAAGCAGGCCGCGATCGATCCCGTAGGCGCCGACGCCGGCGCCGGCGAGGAAATAGACGAGGTAATGCAGTGGCCGAGAGTACTGGAAGGAGAACGGCCCGATATGAGCCCAGTCCCACGGGCCTAGCATGAGCGCTGGCGGAACATAGGCGAGCGCGGAAGCCGCTAGCAGCGCAACGACAAAGTGCCGCGGGCGGATGCCGAGCCGGCCAATGGATTGCCCGAGCGCATCGGCTGAGGCGCGTCCGAATCGGAACAATCCGGCTGCGACGATATCGAAGGCCAGCAACATCCAGAGAAACCATGGCGGGCCGGCGGGCCAGAACGGCAGCGCCAGCCAGTGCTGCCAATAGGCCGCCAGGCTCGGGTCCGCGGCCGTCGCCCGGTAGACCGGATAATGCGCCACCGGCATCAGCAGGCCGACCGCCAGCACGAACGGTATGCCAATCCGCAAGGCCCGGTCGCGCAGGAATGCGCGGCTGCCGCTTCGTGCCAGGCTTCGCCATACAAAAAGCCCGGATAGGAAGAATAGAAGCGATATCAGGTAGACGTCCTGGATCGCGCAGAAGATGTCGAAACCGTACCAACGCTCGGCATCGACGATCGGGATGCTCCGCCACCGCCAGGGAGGATCGTCGAATTTGAACGAGGAAGCAGGCGACGACCCCAGATAGGCCATGACCGCATGCACCGCCACCACGATGACGATAACCGCAATCCGCAGATTATTGAGAGCCGGGACCGGCATAGACATATGACATTGAAGCAGACGAAATGGGGTGAAATTCGGATGGCCTGCAGATGTCGGCATTGAAGTTCAAGTTGGCGTACCGAAATTTATTTCACGACCGGCTCCGCTTCGTTGCAACGATCGTCGGAATCGTCTTCTCCATCGTACTGGTGACCGTGCAGGCGGGCTTGTATGTCGGCTTCCGTCGCATGGTCACGACCATGATCGACCATTCGCCGGCGGATCTCTGGATCATGCCGGCCGGCACCAAATGCTTCGAAGATCCGTCGTTGCTGGATGACCGGCAGCGCTTTCGGGCGCTGGCGATCGAAGGGGTCGTCGATGCCGCTCCGCTGGTGATCGGCTATGCGCAATGGCGATTGCCGAGCGGCACCACGACGCCCGTCTTCATCGTCGGCTCCGAATTGCAGGGGTTCGGCGTGCGTCCGTGGAATCTCGTCGCCGGTCGCGTCGAGGATCTGTCGATCCCCGACGCGGTGGCGATCGATCAATCCTACTCCGAACGGCTCGGCGTCAGCGCGACCGGTGCGAACGCGGAAATCCGCGATCAGAGGGTCCAGGTGGCAGCCATGACCCGGGGCATCCGCTCGTTCACCACGACGCCCTATGTCTTTGCGGGCGTCGATCGCGCGCGGGCCTACACCGGAATGGCGCCCAACAAGGCCTCCTATTTTCTGGTGCGCGTTTCGCCGGATGCCGATGCCGGCAAGGTGCGCCGGCAATTGCGCGAAAGCCTTTCCGATGTCGAAGTCCTGACGGCGGCCGAGTTCCGCAGCCGCAGCCGGAATTTCTGGCTGTTCGGAACCGGCGCCGGCGCCGCCCTGTTCGCAGGCGCCCTGCTCGGCCTGATCGTCGGCACCGTGATCGTGGCGCAGACCCTGTATTCCAGCACCAAGGATCACCTGAGTGAATTCGCAACGCTGCGCGCCATCGGCTCGTCCAGCCGCTACATCTACATGGTGATCGTGTGGCAGGCGCTGCTCAGCGCCATCGTCGGATTCATTGGCGCCGCCGGCATCAGCGCCATCGTGGTCCGGATGACCGCAGAATCCGCACTGGCCGTGGTCGTGACGCCGGGAATGACGTTCGCGCTGTTCCTGCTGACCGGCGCAATGTGCGTTGCATCGGCCATTGCCGCCATCGTGCAGGTCATGCGCATCGATCCCACAACGGTGCTCGCGCGATGAGCGAGCCCGTTCTCGATGCCGTCGGCGTCGGCAAATTCCTCGGCCATGGCGCAGGCAGGGTGCATGCCCTCAAGGGTGTGGACCTGTCGCTGATGGGCGGCGAGCTGGTGCTTCTGATGGGCCCCTCCGGCAGCGGCAAGACGACGCTGCTGTCGATTCTCGGATGTCTGATGACGCCCAACGACGGCACGGTCCGGGTACGCGGCGAACCGGTCGGAAACCTCGATCCGGAGGCCCTCGCCGGCATCCGGCGCAATCACATCGGGTTCGTCTTCCAGTCCTATCACCTGTTTCCGACCCTGTCGGCCGAGGACAATGTGCGCCTCGCGCTCGACGTGCGCGGGGAGCGATCGCAGCGCAAGGCGGCAAGAGAGGTGCTCGGCCTGGTCGGCCTCGCCCACAAGACGAAAGCCTTTCCCAATGAACTCAGCGGCGGCGAGCAGCAGCGCGTCGCCATTGCGCGCGCCATCGTCGGCAAGCCATCCGTCATTCTGGCCGATGAGCCGACCGGTGCGCTCGACGCCGAGAACGGCAAGGCCATCATGACCCTGCTCGCCGACATCGCGAAGGACTCCTCGCGCGGGGTGCTGGTCGTCACGCACGATCCGCGGATCGTGCCGTTCGCCAGCCGCATTGTGCATATAGAGGACGGCCGCATCGTCAGGCAGGAGACCGGCGGCGAAGCAAGGAGGGTATCGCAGTCATGACCATGCGGATGTTCGAGGCAACCTGCCGTGCGGCAATTTTCCCGGGCGCGCTTGCCGTCGTGCTGGCGGCGTCGACCACGAGCCCGGCGCAGAGCCCGTCCGCAACGGATGCGGCGGCAGACAAAGGCTGGGTGGCAGTGGCGCCCGGCCGAGTCGAGCCGGTGTCCGGCCTCATCAGATTGGCAGCGCCGGTCGCAGGCGTC
>JAHCKB010000313.1 GCA_026125985.1 Bradyrhizobium sp. | reverse complement strand
TTACCGCCCGCAACGCCTTGGCGATGCTCTGGCGTCCGTCCTGCGCACCGTTCGGCAGGGCCTTGCCCTCGCCGCTCTCCCGCAAATGGGTGCCGACAGTGCGCAGCTCAGCCTCGGTGCGCTTGTAGTCTTCCAGCACCTGGGTCAGATGCCGCGCGGTCAGCCACATCGCAACCGCCAGCAGGAAGGAGTAGATGACGACGGAGATGACGAGGTAGCCGGGAATATTGACGGTGACGCCATCGATGCTGAGCGGCAGGCTGCCGCCGACCTGCCAGAGTACACCGACGAAGGTAACGAGGGTGATCACGGACGAGAACAGCCCGAGCGCCAGATCGACCGGAAGATCGGTGGCGACACGGGCGTCCTCCGCGATGCGGAATTCGGGAGCCTGGTGCTCAGCGACGGCGGACTTCAGCCTGATGTAACGATCGTCCGAAAGCCAGTAGTCGTATAGATGATTGCTGAGCCATTGCCGCCAGTCGCGCTGCATGGTCATCCGGCCCCAGACGGAGAACACCGCGAGCGAAAGGCTGGCGGCCGCCAGAGGCAGGAAGCGCGCAGCCTCAATCCAGAGCTGCGCTTCGTCGCGCCGTTCGATAGCGTCGAAGAAATCGCGGTTCCAGAAATTGATCCTGTACTGCGTCAGCAGTTGCAGCAGCACGGTTGCGACCAGCGCGGCTGCAATCAGCCATGCCTTCCAGGCCGCGCGGCCACGCCAGTATCCGGCCGCGGCTTTCCAGAAACGGAGCAGCAGCTCCCGCTCGCCCGGCGCTAGATACGTGCGTTTCAACATGCCTGTAAGCATGCCGCCGGCCACGCGATCTGCAAGCGCTGCCTGACCTTGAGAACAAGAAAAGGTTGGATGGGTCGAGCCGACCTGGCTCGACCTGGATCACGACCGGCGAGACCTCGAGCCATGCGGTTGCGGCTACACCCCCGCCATCATCACGTATTTGATCTCGACATATTCTTCCATGCCGTGATGCGAGCCTTCGCGGCCAAGGCCCGATTCCTTGACGCCGCCGAAGGGCGCGACTTCCGTCGTGATCAGGCCGGTGTTGACGCCGACCATGCCGGACTCCAGCGCTTCGGCGACGCGCCAGACGCGCCCCAGGTCACGGGAGTAGAAATACGAAGCCAGGCCGAACGGCGAGTTGTTGCACATCGCGATCACATCGGCCTCATCCTTGAAGCGGAACACGGGCGCGAGCGGACCGAAAGTTTCTTCATGTGCGACCAGCGCATCGGGTTTCACATTCGCCAGCACCGTCGGCTCGAAGAAGCTGCCGCCGAGCGCATGGCGCTTGCCGCCGGTGACGATCTTCGCGCCACCCTTCACGGCATTGTCGATATGCGACTCGACCTTCAGCACCGCGTCCATGTTGATCAGCGGTCCCTGAACCACGCCCTGCTCGGTGCCGTCGCCGATCTTCATCGCCGCGACCTTCTTCGACAGCTTCTCGACGAACTCGTCGTAGATCCTGTCCTGGGCGTAGATGCGGTTGGCGCACACGCAGGTCTGCCCCATGTTGCGGTACTTCGAGACGATGGCGCCTTCGACCGCGGCATCGATGTCAGCGTCGTCGAACACCACGAAGGGCGCGTTGCCACCGAGCTCGAGCCCGAGCTTTTTCACGCCGACCGACGCCTGCTGATACAGGATCTTGCCGACCTCGGTCGAACCGGTGAAGCCGACGAAGCGCACGGCGGGATGCTCGCACAGCACCTTGCCGATGGCAGAAGAGTTTCCGGTGAGGATGTTGAACACGCCCTTGGGCACGCCGGCCTTCTCCGCCAGCGCGACCAGCGCAAGCGCCGTGAGCGGCGTTTCATTGGCGGGCTTGAGCACCACCGTGCAGCCGGCGGCAAGCGCGGGCGACACTTTCCGGGTGATCATCGAACACGGGAAATTCCAGGGCGTGATGGCGCCGCAGACGCCGATCGGCTGCTTGATCGCGAGCAGCCGCGCATCCGGCCGCTGCGTCGGGATGGTCTCGCCATAGACGCGGCGGGCTTCCTCGGCAAAGAATTCGACATAAGCCCCGCCGATATCGACTTCGCCCAGCGCCTCGGCCAGCGGCTTGCCCTGCTCGGAGGTCAGGATCAGCGCGAGGTCCTCGCGATTGGCGGCGATCAGCTCGAACCATTTACGCAAGATGTTGGAGCGCTGCTTGGCCGTCAGTTTCGCCCAGGCGGGAAAGGCGCGCTCTGCGGCTTCCACCGCCTGCGTCGTTTCCGCGGTGCTCATGACCGGCACCTTGGCGAGTTCCACGCCGTTGACCGGATTGGTCACCGGACGCGACGGCGTGCCGACCCAGGCGCCATCGATGTAGCAACGATCCCTGAGCAGCGAAGGGTCCTTCAACCGGTCGCGCAGCGAGGGGGCTGACGTCTGGGCACGGGCGGCTGCGGTCGGGGTCATGGGCTTGCTCCTCGGATTTTCTTTGGGGATTGGTTCCGAGTATAGGCGCAAAGCCGTGACAATGCATCGGCCGCCGGGAGCGACCGTTGCATGCCTGTCTGGAAATTTCTTGCCGTCATTTCGGGGCTCGCGAAGCGCGAACCCGGAGGAGCCTGTCAGGCTGCGCCGCTCATATAGGTATCGCGGCGGCCGATCATGCGCTCGGCGGCAGTCTTGGCATCGGCGCGCGTCGAGGTGGCGCAGGTGCGATATTCCAGATCGGGCAGCGACGCCGGATCGCGCCGGCCGAACCAGGAGCGCGAGCCGACCTGGAGCTGGGCAAGCGCCTGGGCGACATTGTCGACCGCTTCAAAGGAATGCAGCGCACCGGAACCCGCGATGCGGACCTCATAGATACCCGGCGTGATCGGCGCCTCGATATTGTCGCCGCGGCCCGGCCGCGGATATCGCTTCCACTCGCTCCATTTCGAGATCATGACCTACCCCTGCAACGAAAGCTCTTGATTGATTGCGCCGGAGCAAACCGCCCCGTCTTTTTTGTGCTGTAATCTGAGTACTTTACACAACCAACGCCGCTGCATCAGCACCACCGGAACGATAGCCTCTCACATACGGGCGGTCACCGATCTTGGTTCCAATCCACCGCTGATTGTGACGAAGTGTTGCAGATCGGCCGCGCCGCCCGAGCTGTCTGCCCGCCTGATCACGAAATCGCGACCGAGAGACGCATGCGACCGGCTCGCGCTTGCGGGACGCATGACCCGGGAGGAGGATCGCCGCACTCCAAAACAACAATCTGAGGAGGCGACCCCCATGCGGACCAAGTCTGAAATCGACCAATTGCTGCGCCAGAAGTGCGACGCGAAGGAGATTCCCGGTGTAGTCGCGATGGCGGCGACCGGTAGCGAAACCATCTACCAGGGAGCATTCGGCAAGCGCGACCTCACCAAGGACGACGCGATGACCGTCGACAGCGTGTTCTGGATCGCCTCGATGACCAAGGCGATCACGACCGCAGCCGGCATGCAGCTCGTCGAACAGGGCAAGCTCGCGCTGGACGAGCCGATCGGCAAGCTGCTGCCCGATCTCGCCGCGCCCCAGGTGCTCGAAGGTTACGACGCCAGCGGCAATCCGAAGCTGCGGCCGGCCAAGAACCCGATCACATTGCGCCTCCTGATGACCCACACCGCGGGCTTTGCCTACGACATGTGGAACGGCGACATGGTGAAGTACCTGGAGAAGACCGGCACTCCCGGGATCATCAGTTGCCAGAACGCCGCCCTGAAGACACCCGTCTGCAGCGAGCCCGGCACCCGCTGGGAATACGGCACCAACATCGACTTCGTCGGCAAGGCGGTAGAGGCGGCGAGCGGCAAGAAGCTCGACGCTTATCTGCGCGACAACATCTTCGCACCGCTCGGCATGAACGACACCGGCTTCAAGATCAGCGACTCCATGCGCAAGCGGCTGGTCGGCATGCATGCGCGCAGCCCGGAAGGGCTGGGGCCGTTCCCGTTCGAGATGGAGCAGAACCCGGAATTCCATATGGGCGGCGGCGGCCTTTACGGCACGGCGGCCGACTACATCAAGTTCACCCAGATGATCCTCAACAAGGGCAAGGGTAACGGCAATCAACTGCTGAAGCCGGAGACCGTGGCGTTGATGGGCCAGAACAACATCGGGGCGATCGAAGTCGGCAAGATGGTGACGGCCCTGCCGCCCTTCACCAACGACGTCGACCTGTTCCCCGGCATGTCGAAGAAATGGGGGCTGAGCTTCCTCATCAATACCGCGAAGACGCCGGAGGGCCGCAGTCCGAACAGCCTGTTCTGGGCGGGGCTGGCCAACACCTATTTCTGGATCGATCCGGCGCGAAACGTTTCCGGCGTGATCCTGATGCAGCTGCTGCCGTTCGCGGACAAGATCTGCCTCGATGCGTTCGCCGGATTCGAGCGCGGCATCTATGCCGGGCTGGATACGGCCGGACAAAAGGCGGCGTAGCTTCGCCTAAAGTTATTCGCCCTCGCGATGCGTGGAGGCCCGCCTGGCCTTCCCGCCGCGAGGGCGAAATGCTTGAGTTAGCCGAACATGCGAAGAAGTGGAGGAACCGACGTGACCGGAAACCGCGTGACCCAGGACAGCTACGTTTGCGGCATCTCCGATGCGCCCCTCTTGGGAGACACCATCGGGCATAGCCTGGACAAGGCGGTCGCACGCTGGCCCGACCGGGAAGCGCTGGTCTCGCCGAGTCACGGCGTGCGCTGGACATGGAAGCAGTTCGCCGAGCGCGTGGATGCGCTCGCCGCCGGTTTCCTCGCGCTCGGGCTGGAGCGCGGCGCCCGGATCGGCATCTGGTCGCTGAACCGCCCCGAATGGACGCTGACGCAGTTCGCCGCCGCCCGTGCCGGCCTGATTCTGGTCACCATCAATCCGGCCTACCGTCTGAGCGAGCTCGAATTCGCGCTCGCCAAGGTCGGCTGCTCGGCGATCGTGGCCGCGACCGCCTTCAAGACCAGCAACTACATGGAGATGCTCAACACGCTGCTGCCGGAGCTCGCCTCGTCGCAGCCCGGCCAGCTCCGCGCCGCGCGGCTGCCGAACCTGCGCGTCGTGATCCAGATCGGCGGACCGCTCTGCCCCGGCGCGCTCGCCTTCGACGAGGTCGCCTCGATGGGCGGCGCGCGGCATCGCGAGCAGCTCGCAGAGCTCGGCAAGGACTTGCAGTTCGACGACCCCGTCAACATCCAGTTCACCAGCGGCACCACCGGCTCGCCCAAAGGCGTGACGCTGACCCACCACAATATTCTCAATAACGGTTACTTCGTCGGCCGCGCGATGCGCCTGAGCGAACAAGACCGTATCTGCATTCCGGTGCCGCTCTATCACTGCTTCGGCATGGTGATGGGCAATCTCGCCGCCGTCACCCTCGGCGCCGCCATGGTCTATCCCGGCGAGGGCTTCGAT
>JAHCKB010000312.1 GCA_026125985.1 Bradyrhizobium sp. | reverse complement strand
CAATGTCCGCGAAAACGACCATGTGCCGGCTTCAACAGGATCAACAGCACGGCCATCGAAACCGAGCGCCCCGACGAAGACGAGCCAGATTGTCGTCTTGCTACCGCCGAGCGCCATCGCCAGCGATTTCAGATCGAGACAGCGTCGTAGGATCGCCGTTTCCGAATCCATTTTTTCAGACGATGCCGGCGGCGTCAGGATCAATGGGCCGCTTACTTTGTCGGACAACTGTTCGAGTTCCGACACAACCGGACGATCATCTCCGGCAGCCTTCAACAACCGCAAAATCTCGCCTGCAAGCGGCATCGATGCCGACGATCGCATCGATACCATCACGGGCAACGCGACCGGCTTGGCATCTGCCGGGGCGACCGGTCGCGTGTCCTCGTGGGCTCCCACGGAAGCCACCAGCAACGACGCGTTATCAGAACCGCACGCCACACGGATCGCCTCTGCATCCGCAAAGCCACCAAGCATCCCGTGCCAGCCAGCCGCCGTGCGCAAGCGCCCCAGCGGGCGATCCCGCCCCTCTTCAGCGAACCATCCGGTCTCCAGGCCAAAAACCATATCCTGGAACAACGACGGGTCCGCCTCGATCGCGATCAACAGGCCATCAGGCGCCAACGCGCCGCGCAAGGTTTCAACGTCGATCTCTTTTGTCAGCCGGTGCAAACCGTCGACACTGACGACAAGGTCAAACTGCCCAACGGCAATTCCCTCGGCATCCGGCACGACGCGAACCGACGCATCCTTGCTCAACGCAGCCTCGGCACGGTCAAACGCCAGACGGTCAGGCTCAATCACCGTCAGATCGATCTCCTGCGACGACAGCGCCAGCATGTGCGTCAGCGTGCCATAACCCAGCTGAAGAATCCGCAGGGAGCGGTCTTTCGGCCAGAAACCAGAAAGCTTCTGCAAGACGTTGCTGACCAGCTGTTGTCCGGCTTCAGCAAAGACATGCCCGGATTTATAGAAATCGAGCGCGGACGCCGAAAAAATAGCTTCGGTGCCGGAAGCAACCGCGCGGTCCCTGGCGATTTTCTGCGAAAGACCGGACAATGCTCCGGCCAACAGAAGCTCCGAGCCACGATCGGGATGCTCGGTCGCGAGCAATCTCAAAAGCTCATCGGCTTTTGGCAGGAGGTTGTCGGAAACAATGCGCCACGCGCCGTGACGCTCAATAGCCAGATCAGCGCTCTCTAAATGGGCGAGCAGATTGACCAGCCAAGGCGCAAGCTCTTCCGGAAGACGACCACTTGTCACCAATTGATGCGGGTCAACAATCCCATCATCCGCCAGCGATTGCGCGATCTGATGGCCTTCAGCCATGGCGAAACCGTCGAGTAGATCGGCGAAGCCGGAAGCCGGCGCATCTTCTGCCAATTCCAGCCCCGCGCCTCGTGCGGCCTCGACAACGTGTCGTGGCGTGGTCGGCAGACCCGTGGCGCCGATGGTCTGACCATCCAGCAGTTTTGGTGCCTCGACGACAGCGATCGATTCCAAATGCGCCACATGCCGCACCGGAACAGCCTGACACCGCACGCCCCCAAGCACGGCAATGACGGCGTCGTGACGATCGAGAATCCAGTAAGTGGCGAAGATGGCGCGCGACGTCTTGCTGTGGATTTCGACGACAGCCCGCGTCGGCTTCGCGTTCGGTTGATAGACCGCCGCCCGATCGATCCGGACCGGGATATAGGCGACCCCACGTTTCTTCGCGTACACATCAGGAAGGACCGCAAAAATACCATGCGAGCAGCAGTCCGACCGGATCGGATCAAGGACGAATGGTGTTTCGCCCGATGGGGGATCGAGGTGAACATCGATCACATCGCCGGCGTGGATATACAACCCCCGGACCAGCCGAAACTCCGGGCCGTAATGCAGACCGGCATCGGCAGCAATTCGATAAACATCATCCCGCGTGAGATCGCGCACCCGATCTCCGCATGCTGGCACCCCAGCAGCAGGCGTGCGATGGCTGGGCTGCATCTTGCCGCGACAATGCTGCAGCCACGCCGCGTGAGAAAGACGCGGCCGGCTGAAAATCTCAATCACGTTCGAGCCGGGCGAAACCCTGGTCATGACCTCGCGAACCTCACCCTTGGTGAGGTCAAGCGCCTTCATGATCTCGAAATTCGTAATCGCAACCTGTTCGGACTTCAGCCAGTCGCGGGCCACGGCAAAGGCAATTTCCAGGAACGCCGTGCCGGGAAACAGAACCTGCTCGCCGACCTTGTGATCCTGCAACGCAGGATGCACGGCCGTGTCGATATTGGCATGCCATTCGAGCGAATCCGACGAGTAGCGCATGCCGGCAAAAGGATGCCGGATCTGCTCGATGCCGACCGCTTCAACCGTATGCTCGAAGCGAAATTCGCGCTGCTGCCACGGATAGAATGGCAACTTGATCGCAGGCCCAGGATCGTCGCCGAACAACTGCTCCATATCGATGGCGGCACCAGCGACCAAGGCTTTCGCCACGATCCGTTCGAACGGATCGCCGTCCCCGTCCTTGCGATCCAGCGTGGCCTGGGCGGCGATGCCTGTGGCCTCGCCATCGAGGCTGTCGGTGATGTGTTTGAGAAGCGTCGGCCGCGCGCCGATATCGAAGAAGAAGCGCGCCCCGAGCGCGGCTGCTTGACGCAAGCCGCTGACGAGTTGCACGGGCTCGCGGACATTGCGCCACCAATAGCCGCCGTCCAGCCTGTCGCCGGATTCCGGCTCACCGGTCACCGTCGACACGAAGGGCGTATGTCCGGGGTGCCCATGAATGCCCTTGAGATCGGCAATTAGATCGCGCTGGATCGGCGCGAGCAACCCGGTGTGGAACGGATAATCGAGATCGAGGTCGACCATCGCGACGCCAGGATTGGCCGTTGCCAGCGCCGCAAGCTTATCCGCCGGTCCGGCCAGCGTCAGGCTGCGCGGGCTGTTGAAGGCCGCGATCTCGACTTCCGGCCAGGCCTGCAGCATCTCGCGCACGGTATCCGCGCTCGAGCGCAGCGCGACCATGCGGCCAAGGCCGCGCGTGCGCTCCTGGTGATGGCTGCGGATATAAACGAGCCGGATGGCCGTCTCGAGATCAAGGATTCCCGCTGCCTCGGCGGCGGCAATTTCGCCGACGCTGTGTCCCAGCACGGCAACAGGCTTGATTCCCCGCGATGTCAGAACCGCGGTGATCGCGCTCTGGATCGCAAAAATGAGAGGTTGCGCGACGCTCGTCAGGGACAGTTTCTCTGCAAGCTCATCGCCGAACAGGATATCCCGGAGCGACCAGCCACTTAGCGGCGCAAACAATTCATTGACCCGGTCGAAGTGCTTGCGGAATACCGAATTGGTGCGATGGGCCGCCTGCCCCATGCCGATCCACTGGCTGCCGTTTCCGGCATAAACGAAAGCAACCGGAAGATCCCGGCCCACGGCATTCCCGACGACGAGATTGGGATCGTCTCCATCGACGACGAAAGCACGAAGCGCTCGCGCAATATCCTTGCTGTCGGATGACGTCACCACCAGACGATGGGACAAATGCTCGCGCCGATGCGCTGCGGCGCCGGCCATCATCGCGACATCGCGCTTGGATAGCCCCTCGATCTTGCCGGCATAACTTTGGGCGAGAGACGCAAGCGCTGGCGCCGTCTCGGCCGAAATCACAAAAGACCCCGCGCTCGGAGACGGCTCACGCGCCCCACGCGCCGGGACCGCGCTCTTGCCACCGGCGACCACCACATGCGCATTGGTCCCGCCGAACCCGAAGGAGTTGACGCCCGCAAGCGTCCCCGCTGCGCCGCGCAGCGACACCGTCTCCCGGCAGACCTTCAGATTGAGATCGTCGAACGGAATGTTCGGATTGAGTTCGTCGCAATGAAGCGAAGGCGGCAGCACGCCATGATTGAGCGCCAGCACGGACTTGATCAGGCCCGCGATGCCGGCGCCGGGTTCGAGATGGCCGATATTGGTTTTGGCCGAGCCGATCGGCAGCGGCTTTGAACGCCGCTGACCTAGTCCACGGCCGAGCGCCATCGCCTCGATCGGGTCGCCGGCCGCGGTCCCCGTCCCGTGCGCTTCGACGAACGCCAGACGATCGGGATCGACACCATCTGCTCCGTAAATGCGCTCGAGCAACGCATGTTGCGCTTCGAGCGACGGCAGGGAAATGCCACCGGTGCGGCCGTCGGAATTGACGTCGGTCGCCACGACAAAACCATGGACCGGATTGCGCGCGGACTGCGCCTGCGCCAGCCGCCGCAAAATGACGATGCCCGCGCCCTCCGCGCGGACGAAGCCGTCCGCCTTGCTGGAGAACGCCCGGCACAACCCGGTCGGCGACAGCATCGAGGCTTGCGAGAAAGCGATGAATGAGGACGGGCTGGTGATGACGTTGGCGCCCCCAACGATCGCGGTATCGATGCGGCCCGACCGCAACGCCTCGACGGCGTGATGCAGCGCCACCAGGGACGACGAGCAAGCGGTGTCCACCGTGACACTCGGCCCACGCAGATCGAAAATGTAGGAAATCCTATTGGCGAGAATAGCGAGCGCGGTACCGGTCGCGAAATGCGAATCCGCGATCGCCTGGTCGGTCACGAACGTGTGCGCGTAATCGATCTGCGACGCGCCGACATAGACACCGACATCCTTGCCCGCGACAGTCGAGGGGCGAATGCCGGCATCCTCGAACGCTTCCCAGGTCAGTTGCAGCAGCAGACGCTGCTGGGGGTCCATCTGGATCGCCTCGCGCGGCGAGATGCCGAACACGCTAGGGTCGAAGTGCCAGACATTGTCGAGCACACCTGCGGCGAAGCTATAGCTCCGGCCCCGCTCCTGCCGGCGGGGATGACCGAAGCGCGCAAGGGAGAAACGGTCCTCAGGCACGCGCGTGACAGAGCAACGGCCACGCGCCATCAAATCCCAAAACTCATCTGTGCTATTGGCGCCGGGAAAACGGCAAGCCCAACCAACAATCGCAATATCGTTATTAATATGATGGAGATCGCCCAAAACACCCACCAAAGATCCTAAACTGGCGCTATAACATCAAAAACAGAGATAACTTATTACCCTCGTTTCGCCAAATAGTTGTATTTAGAGCGCTATGATTAAGAGGAACAATTCGTTGGAATATCAGAAAATCAAGGTCAATAAATTCCGATGGTATTTAGATACCGGAAAATTGGTGTCATTGATGATTTGACAAAATTGACTAGCGTTAAAGTAGAGCAAAATAAGTTTCAAATATAGCCCATAAAGCAATTTTATAAACCAACGGTAGCCTGGGCATTTGATAGAGCGCAGCCGATCGCCCCGTGGCTTGATCGGATGTTTCGCCGTCGATTCCCACTGGGTAGTCGCGGCTCTAGCGAAATAAATTTGGCTCAACTTCTCGTCGCTTCGCACCACCTTA
>JAHCKB010000311.1 GCA_026125985.1 Bradyrhizobium sp. | reverse complement strand
ATGCGCCCGTCACCGTGGCGACGATTTCCGATCCGCTGGAGATCCTGCTCAACGATGCGGCGGCGCTGGTCGCGGCTGCGAGAACGCCAGCGCCCCCGCGCCTCGAGATCGTCGGCGAATGTCTCGATCCGGAGCCCTGCATCGACCAGTACCTGTTTGCGCTTTACGAGCGCACACCGAAACTGGACACCATCAAGGAAACCGAGCGGCGGAAAGTGACCGTCAAGCGCAAGGGCAAACGGGTGACTGTCACCCGCAGCTTCACCCGGCGGGTCGACAACGATTTCACCTGGAAGGATCCGAAGGCGGCGGAACGTGTCGACATGTCGATGATCGACTACGTCATCGGCGGCATGGACAAGAGCTTCAAGTGGAAATTGTTCTACATGCTGCAGGCGGCGGAGGATGCCGGACTTTCACCGGGCATCACCAGCGCATTCCGTGACGACTACCGCCAATCGATTGCCAGCGGCATGAAGGCGGCAAGCGACAGATCGTATCATGGCGGCAGTTTCCGCGGCGGCTACGGCCACGGGCTCGCGGCCGATATCGTCAGCACCAAGGGCGCGACGCGAGCGCAGCGCTGGGTGTCGACTGAAGCCCTGTGGAAGTGGGTCGATGCCAACGGCAAGGAGTTCGGGATCGGGCGTCCCTATCTCGATCGCGATCCGCCGCATGTCGGACCGGTCGACGGCCAGGAATACGTGTCCCGCCGCGGCGGTGCCAAAGCCGCGGAGGCAAAGTCCGCGGATGCGAAGAAGCACGACAAGCAGGCCACGCGGAAGAAGCCCGCAGCGGCGAGTGCATCAGCCAAGCGCGTCGCAGACGCCGCGAAGTGACTTGGCGCTTCAAGTAACTTGGCGCCTCAAGTAACGTGGCGCCTTCAGCAAAGGCCGGCGCTTGTCATCCAAGCGCCTTCAGCGCGCCCTTCCCGGCATATTTCGCCTGCTTGCCGAGCTGCTGCTCGATACGCAGGAGTTGATTGTACTTGGCGGTGCGGTCGGAACGGGCCAGCGAGCCGGTCTTGATCTGCCCGCAATTGGTGGCGACCGCGAGATCGGCGATGGTGGAATCTTCGGTCTCGCCGGAGCGATGCGACATCACGGCGGTGTAGCCGGCCTTGAACGCCATCTCGACGGCGGCAAGCGTTTCGGTGAGCGTGCCGATCTGGTTGACCTTGATCAGGATCGAGTTGCCGCGGCCGGCCTTGATGCCCTCGGCAAGGCGGTTGACGTTGGTGACGAAGAGATCGTCGCCGACGAGCTGGCACTTCTTGCCGATCAGGTCGGTCAATTCCTTCCAGCCGTCCATATCGTCTTCCGACATGCCGTCCTCGATGGAGACGATCGGATAGCGCGCGACGAGATCGGCGAGATATTTGGCCTGCTCGGAGCGCGTGCGGGTCTTCTTTTCGCCCTCGTAGACGTACTTGCCGTCCTTGAAGAATTCGGTGGAAGCACAATCCAGCGCCAGCATGACGTCATGGCCGGCCTTGTAGCCGGCCTTGCCGATGGCGTTCATGACGAATTCGAGCGCGGCGTCGGCCGACGGGAGGTTGGGTGCGAAGCCGCCCTCGTCACCGACATTGGTGTTGTGACCGGCTTTCTTCAGCTCGCCGCGCAGGGTGTGGAATATTTCCGAGCCGCAGCGCAGCGCCTCGGCGAAATTCTTCGCGCCGACAGGCATGATCATGAATTCCTGGAAGTCGATGGGGTTGTCGGCATGCACGCCGCCATTGACGATGTTCATCATCGGCACCGGCAAGGTACGCGCCGAAGTGCCGCCGACGTAACGATAGAGCGGCATGGCGAGCGACTCCGCCGCCGCCTTGGCGCAGGCCAGCGAGACGCCGAGGATGGCGTTGGCGCCGAGCCTGCTCTTGTTCGGCGTGCCGTCGAGCGCGATCATGATCTCGTCGATCTGCACCTGGTCCTCGACCGAGTGATCGGTCAGCGCCTCGAATATCTCGCCGTTGACGGCGGCGACCGCCTGCTTCACCCCCTTGCCGAGATAGCGGGACTTGTCGCCGTCGCGAAGCTCAACCGCCTCGTGGGCGCCGGTGGAGGCCCCCGAGGGCACTGCCGCGCGGCCCACAGAGCCGTCCTCGAGAACGACATCGACCTCGACCGTGGGGTTGCCACGGCTGTCCAGGATTTCGCGGCCGATGATGTCAACAATGGCGGTCATTTCGACGTCCTCAGAAAGTGAGATGGGGCGAGATTTGCGGGCGTCTTACACGGCGCGCAGGCAAATGTGAACGCTCTCGCCGCGTACTGCGGGAGACCTTCTTGCGTCACAGCTTTATGCTTCTCAAAGGCCGGTCCAAGCACCCAAAGCTCTCCGTTCAGAATCCAGGGTAACATCATGAACTGGCGTTGGTTTCTTGCCTCTTCCGTGGATCCGCGGACCTATGCTCCCGCCGAGAGTTGACGAAGGAATCCTCTTGCGCCAATGACGGCCTCCACCAGGAGCCGACATTATGGCGAAGAAATCCCTCCAGCTCGGCCGCGCCGTGGCCTCGCCGGACAGCCCGGACAAGGCGGTGCTCGACCGCGTCCCCAATCCGCAGAGCGGCACCGACTATCTCGTTCGCTTCACCGCGCCGGAATTCACCTCGATCTGTCCGGTGACGGGGCAACCCGATTTCGCCCATCTGGTGGTCGACTATGTACCCGGCCGCTGGCTGCTGGAATCGAAATCGCTGAAGCTCTATCTCGCGAGCTTCCGCAACCACGGCGCCTTCCACGAGGACTGCACGGTCATGGTCGGCAGGCGCATCGCCGACGAGATCAAGCCGAAGTTCTTGCGCATCGGCGGCTACTGGTACCCGCGCGGCGGCATTCCGATTGACGTATTCTGGCAGACCGGCAGGCTGCCCAAGGGCCTGTGGGTGCCTGATCAGGGGGTTGCCCCCTATCGCGGACGGGGTTGAGCAGCGGCACGGCGGTTGCCGGACGTCTGCCGCGTCAATTTGAACACTGCACAACGCCTCACCGCCAACTCATCCTGCCCACAACAGCTCTGCGGGAACGGCCTGCCCGCCGGGCGACAGAACAGGCCAATTAACGTCAGCGCGTTGGCGGCTTCGCCGGCAGCGGCCGAACGGGAGGAATGAGAATGATCAAGTCGGTTATCAGGATTGCAGCGATTGCCCTGGCGGGGACGGCCGCTGCAGCAACGGGCGCGGTGGCGCAAGTCAAGCTGCCGCCCGCCATCACGATGACCGCCTATGACACCGGCACATCCGGATTCAACATTACCGTCGCCATCGGCAAGATGCTAAAGGAGAAGTACGGGGCCGATACCCGCGTGCTGCCCGCCGGGAACGACGTGGCCCGCCTGCAGCCCTTGCGTGCCAATCGTGCGTCGCTGTCGGCGATGGGAGTCGGCGCCTTCTTCGCGCAGGAAGGCCTGTTCGAGTTCGCCACCAAGGAATGGGGACCGCAGGCGCTGCAGATCACGCTGAGTTCGGTCGACTGCAACGGCCTCTCGCTTGCGGTCGCCGGCGATGTCGGTGTGAAGACCATGGCTGATCTGAAGGGCAAGCGCGTGGGCTTCGTGGTCGGCTCACCCGCGCTCAATCAGAATGCGCTGGCGATGCTGGCCTTCGCGGGCCTCACGGCCAAGGACGTCACGATCGTCGAATTCGCCAGCAACAACGCGATGTGGAAGGGCGCTCTCAACAACGATTCCGACGCTATGTTCGGTTCGACGATTTCCGGTCCTGCCAAGGAACTGCAGACCTCTCCGCGTGGCATCTTCTGGCCGGCGCTGCCGCACTCCGACAAGGCGGGCTGGGAGCGCGTGCGCAAGGTCGGACCGTACTTTACGGAGCACAACGCCACCTGCGGCGCCGGCGAAATCTCCAAGGACAAGCCGATCCAGATGGGCGCCTATCCCTATCCGATCTTCACCGTTTACGGGAGCCAGCCCGAAGCCGAAGTCTACATGCTGACCAAGGCGCTGATCGAAGGCTATGACGGCTACAAGGACAACGCGCCCGGCGCCAGCGGGCTCGCGGTGAAGACACAGACCAAGAACTGGGCCGTGCCGGTGCATCCGGGTGCGGTCAAGGCGCTCAAGGAAGCCGGCGCCTGGAGCGAGGACCAGGACAAGCACAACAAGGCGCTGCTCAAGCGGCAGCAGGTGCTCGCCGCGGCATGGGACGATTTCAACAAGGGCAACCCGTCGTCCGAGCCTGCAAAATTCAAGGAAGACTGGCTGAAGGTTCGCAAGGCTGCGCTCGCCAAGGCAGGCATGGCCGACAGCTTCTAAAGCACGATCCGGAGAACCGCGAAGCAGTTTTCCGAACGGATGATGCTCCAGCAACAACCTGAAGCGCGATGACGATTCATCAGAATCTCATCGTGCTTTAGTCAGGTCTGCGCCGCTCCGGTATCCGCCGCCGGCCGCTGCCGCAGCAACTTCGCACATGCAAAGCCCAGCGCGATGATGATGACGGCGGCGGCCAGCAGCGTCGGAATCTTGCCGACATTGCCGAGGCTGACGCCATAGGCGATCGGGCCGAACGTCTGCCCCAGAAAAAAGAAGAAGGAGTGCAGCGACAGCGCAGTAGCGCGGGCTTCGACAGACAGTTCGCTTGCAAACACCTGGATGCAGCCATGGATCATGTAGAAGCCCCAGCCCATCAGAAGCAGGCAGGCGAACTGGATTCGCCAGTCCGGACCGAAGGCGACGGCGGCGAGCTGAATGCCGACCAGCGAAGCGCCCGCGACCATCATGCCGCGCACGCCGAGCCGCGGCAGGAAGCTCGCGACCGTCAGTGTGTAGAACAGCCCGCCGATCGCAAAGCCTGCGATCACGATGCCGGCGATCGAGAGCCGGGTCTCGCCGAGTTCGAACAGAAACGAGGCCACGTAGGGAAACAGCCCGAGCACGCAGCAGCCTTCGATGAAGACGGCCGCGTAGCAGATCCTTGCGTTCGGATTGACGAAGATCGTGCGATAGCCGCGAACGACGGCTGCAAGTTTCGTGCGTGGCGGGCGCGCCAGCGCCGCGCCGCGGAAGCCTGCCCCCACGACGATCGAAGAGCCGATCACGAGGACGCCGAGCAGCGCCAGCACCCCGCGCCAACCCAGGAAGTCGCCGATCAGGCCCGATAGCGTGGCCCCGAGCAAATTGCCGGCCATGGAGCCCGCGAGCGTCCGCCCGATTGCGACCTGCCGCTTGTCCGGACCCACGAGGTCGCTGACCAGCGACAGCGAGACCGGGAAGACGCCGCCGGAACCGATGCCGGCGAGAATCCGCGTGACGAACAGCATGGAATAGGAGTTCGAGAGCGCGCCGAGGATGTTGGCGATGCCGAGCAGCACCAGACAGACGGTCATCAGCCGCGCCTTGCCGAACATGTCGGCGGCCGCACCCAGCACCGGCTGCACGACCGCGAAGGTGAAGG
>JAHCKB010000310.1 GCA_026125985.1 Bradyrhizobium sp. | reverse complement strand
CGGCATTACTGAAGAACTGGATGATGCCGCCGCTGTTGATGACGATCATCGCGTCCGGGATGGTATCCAGGATCGATCGCAGATGCGTCTCGCTGGTGCGCAGGGCGTCTTCGATCTGCTTCTTCTCGTCGACGTCGAGGGCAATGCCGCTCAGATGATGCGGACGGCCATCGCCCGCGTGGACGAGGCCGGCGCGCAGGCGAATCCAGTGCCGAATGCCGGACTGCGTCGCGATCGGAACGGTGATGTCAAGCTGTGCCCCGCCGTCGGCGGCGAGCGCGACTGCGCGCCTCATGCGTTCGCGGTCGAGCGGATCGAGCAGGGAAAGGAAGGCTTCATAGCCGAGCCGGCAGCTCGCGGCGGCGCCGAACAGCGCTGCGAGGTTTTCGGACCACGTGACCTCCTGTGCCAGGAGGTCGAGATCCCAAATGCCGACGCCGGATCGCTCGACGCCGAGACGAAGGCGCCGATCCCGCGCTGGATCGTCGGGCTGGGGAGGGACAGTATCGGTCACGCCGGGCCTTAGCGATCGGCCGTCCGCGGACTTGGGCTGCGCTATGGCAGCCCCCGGTAACGGCCATGGAATTCAAGCCTTTTTGTCCCATGGCCGGGCAAAGCTCAAGTCTCCGGCGGCAGCATTTTGGGGGCTGTTTCAATCAGGGCCGGAGCCTCCGTATTTCCCGTTCGACGCTTTTCCTCATGCGAAACGGCAGCCATCCCGGATCGCGTCCGGAGGCAGTCGCTCGAAAGCCTCTTGCAGGAACTCAGCCGGCCCTGGCGTCTTCCTCGTCCTCGGTCGAATGGACATAGGCCCCCGACATCGGCTCGAGCCAGACCAGATGATCATGCACCTTGCGAACGCCGGCAACGTTCTCTGCTGCGACCACCGTCGCCTGCCGCGACCTCTCGTCGGTAATGATGCCGGAGAGATGTACGATGCCGTCGCGCACCACGACGGAAAGCCCGAGCGGTTTCCAGTCGTTCTTTTGGATCACCGCATGGATACGGTCACGAATGTGGTCGTCGTCGGCCGTCGGATCGGGCACTTCGCGGGCGAGGTCGAGCACGGCCTGGACCAGATTGGTTCGCGTGACGATACCGACGAGCGTGTCGTCGCGCATGACCGGAACGCGCTTGATATCGTTCTTCTCCATGATGGCGGCGACTTCCTCGAGCGTGGCATCCTCCGCGACCGTGATCGGCGACGTGTTCATTACTTCGCCGACCTTGCGGCCGCGCTCGCGCACGAAATCCGTGGCTTCCTGGCCGGGGCCGAGCAGAAGCTTCAGCCAGCGCGAGCGTTTGCGCTGTGTTCCGATCTCGGCGCGACGCATGAAGTCGCCCTGCGAGACGACGCCGACCAGCTTTCCCCTGGCGTCGAGAACGGGCATGCCGCTGATGTGGTTCTCCAGCAGCGTGCGCGCTGCATCTGCGACCGAGGTGTCGACGGAGGCAGTGATGACCTGCCGGGTCATGATCTGATGTGCGCGCATTCGACAGGCTCCGGTTGTTTCTAGTCTGGCGTAACGCTACGCTGCCTGCAAGCGCGCCGGTTGAGGCAGGTCAAAAACCGTGGAACGGATACGCCTTGATCTGGCTCATCGTGCCCGGTATCTCGCCTGATTGGCGTGCAAGATGGAAATGAGGCGGGGGAGCCCGATGACTTATGCGACGGCGATGGTCAGCCTGGCGGTGGATCAGCCAAACGAGGCATTGCTGGAGGTGACTGGCCAGCTCGCTGCGCAGTGCTCCTCGAAAGTGATCGGCATTGCTGCAGCGATGTTCAGTCCGCCGATGTATTTTCTCGAAGGTGCGGCGAGCCAGGAGCTTCTCGACCAGGGCGAGGCCGCCATTGCCAAGCGCATGGCCGAGCTGGAGAGCCGGTTCCGTGCGGCGATGCACGGTCGGGCCAAGGATGTCGAGTGGCGGCATGCCATGGACCTGCCGGCGCGGTATGTCGCGCGCGAGGCCCGCGCGGCCGATCTTGTCATCGACGCCGGCGACGCCGACAAGGTCCTGGACCCGTTTTCGATGGCGGGGCCCAGCGACCTGGTGTTGCAGACGGGACGGCCGTTGCTGGTGGTGCCGCCGAGCGTGAAATGGCTTGATCTGCGAAGTGCGCTGGTGGCCTGGAAGGACTGCGCGGAAGCACGGCGGGCGGTAGCCGATGCATTGCCGTTGCTCGCCAAGGTCAAGGAAGTCACGGTCGCGGGCATTGCCGAGGACGATGGAAGTCAGGAGGCTGTACGCCGCCAGACCGCGGACGTCGTCGGCTGGCTGTCGCGCCACGGCATCGCGGCACGCTCCCAAGTGCCTGAGCGCAGCGGCAACGCGATAGCGCAACTGGACCGGATCGCCGCTGACACTGGCGCAGGCGTCGTGGTGGCCGGCGCCTACGGCCGCTCGCGGTTTCGTGAATGGGTGCTGGGCGGCGTCACCCAACATCTGGTCGGCCAGAGCTCCCGCTGCGTGCTGCTGTCGCGCTGATATTGACACAGCTCAACGAGACCGGATGCGGCTGCGTTAACTTCACAAAAATGACGTGAGGAGGTTTGCCATGCCAGACGCGTTGACCGGAATCGCGGCGGAGCGCCTGCCCAGCGACGTGCCGGGCGCCTTTGTCGAATTCAACAAACGTGCGCTGCATTTTCTGTTCGACGCGCAGCGGGTCATCCTTGGCGAAATGGTGACCGCCAGCGACGAGATCCTCGAAGATGTGCGGGCCGAGATGAATCTGGCGGCCGAGTTTGCCGCCAAGATCAACGAGGCGCATTCGGTGGAGAATATCAAGACTGTGCTGAAGGAATGCGGTCAGCACCAGATGGACGTATTCAGCCGTGAAAGCCAGAACATTCTCCGGCGCAACCAGCGGCTGGTCGAGGCGACCTCGCAATTGTTTGCAAGCGCCCGAAATCAATAGAGCGCTCCATTTTCTAGTCACCCGCGGTTGCAGCTAGCCGCCGGCCCCGCGTCGGCGGCGCGCGTGATTTGATATCTGCCGGAGCGGAGAGAGGCGCGGCGCTAGTGCGGACGAGCGCGTGCCGATCTCAACGCCAGCACGATAATTGCTATGGCGGCGAGCGCCACCACCGCGAGCGCGATCCATTGTGCGGCGGTGAGCAGCAAGGTCGTCTCCCACCGCCAGATCGATTGCGGCTCGGTCGAGGCGAGAGGCAGTATGTCGGAGAAGTAGCGTAGAATGATGGTCGCTGCGGCGAGGACCAACGCACCTGCGACCACCAGATAGACGAGCCTGCGCAGCATGGTCATTCTCTCCTCGATCCTTGCACCATCCTACGTGATCGCCTCGCGCCGCAACAGGCGAGCCGGACGGCGAGAGCGACTTACATAGTCTGCGACTTTGTTGACCTCGATCAAGGGCCGTTTCCGGCGTCGGGTTTCTAATGAGAATTGCCGGATTTGCCCGGCGCATCAGAAACCCAAGGCATTCGGCGGTCAGCTTGTACAGGTTCCTCGAACAGGTCGTCTCCGACTACATGACGCGTGACGTGTCGACAGTGTCGCCGACCATGTCGATTCGTGAACTGGGCCAGCGCTTCAAGGAAACCGACTTCAACAGCTTTCCGGTACTGGACAACGGCCAGGTGGCCGGCGTCGTCAGCAAATTCGACTATCTGGCCTGTTTCGAGTTCACGCCGGCGCGGATGGTGCCGCGCTACGACGACCTGATGCGGCGTGCAGTGGCTAGCGTGATGACTCGTGAGTTCATCTATGTCGGCCGCGACACCAAGCTGACCCGCGTGCTGCAACTGATGATCGAGCACCGGCTGAGGAACCTGCCGATCCTGGACGCCGATTCCCGCCTGGTCGGCATCATTGCACGCGAGGACATCATTCGTGCGCTGGAGAATTGCGCGCAGCGCGAGGCCGAAGGCACGTAAAAGGAGCTTGGCCATGTCGATCCGGGAGGTGCTGCTCCCGCTGGTCGGAGAGGCAACGCGGACCACCATGCTGGCGATCGAGAAATGCGTCGCGCTGGCATACGGGCTCGACGTCCGTGTTACGGCGCTTGCCATCGAGAGCGAGGAGAGGGCGTCGGCGACCGTCGACGACGTGCTTGGCGCGGCCGAGATCGTCCAGACCGCGCCGACGGCACATGCTCTGCTTGCCGCATTCGACGCCGCAGCGCGGAAATGTTCACTGCGCAACGAGCAGCGGCTGGAGCGTGCGCCATGGTCCGCCGTCATCGATGCCGTCACAGCGCAGGCGCGGCTGAACGACCTGACCGTCGCTCCGGTCAGGTCTGACAATTCGTTCTCGGCAAAGCTGGTGGAACGGCTGCTGTTCGACACCGGTCATCCGGTCCTGCTGTGTCCGCAGGATATCGCCGACAGTCTCGACACGGCATTCAACGACGTGGCTATCGCCTGGGACCACACCGCACCGGCCTCGCGCGCGGTGGGCGATGCGCTGCCGCTGCTCAGGCGCGCCTCGCGGGTCCGGATTCTCACCGCGACCGACCATGCGAGCGAAGCGCAGCTTGCTTCGGGCGCCGCGCTGGAGCGTCACCTGGCCGAGCACGGCCTGACCACCGCCTTCGAGACCGTCGAGATCGCCGGCGACCCGGTCGCCCGGGTGCTCACCGAATATGTCGAGGATAACGCCATCGACCTTCTGGTCATGGGCGGCTTTGGCCATTCGCGGTTGAGCGAGCATGTCTGGGGCGGGGTTACCGCCACCGTCATCAACCAGCCACCTTGCTGGACTATGCTGTCTCACTGATGCATTTCTAAGCAAGGTGGATTCCGCAATCTGCCGTACATCCGGGCCTCGGGCCACACGAGGTCACTCAGAGAGACATGTCCACCTATCGATTGAGCAATGTGCTGGCGCCGCAGTCGGTGGCGCTGGTGGGGGCGAGCCCGCGCAAGGGCTCGCTCGGCGCAGCGATCCTGCAGAACATCCGTGAGGCGGGATTTGCCGGCCAGATCGGCATCGTCAATCCGCGATATGGCGAGATCGCGGGCATGAAGGTCGCCAGCCATATCGACAGGCTGCCGTTTGCGCCGGAACTCGTCGTCATCACCGCGCCGGCCCGGGAGATTCCCGGCATCGTGGATGCCGCCGGCAAGCGGGGCGCCGCGGGCGCGGTCATCGTCAGCGCCGGGCTCGGCCACGGCCCGGGTTCGATTTCCGAAGCGACAGACCGCGCCGCGCGGGCGCATCGCATGCGACTGATCGGTCCCAACTGTCTCGGCATCATGATGCCCGGCATCGATCTCAATGCCAGCTTTGCCGCGCACATGCCGCGCCGCGGAAATCTCGCGCTGATTTCGCAGTCCGGTGCAATAGCGGCCGGCATGGTGGACTGGGCCTCGCAGAAGTCGGTCGGCTTCTCCGGCATCGTCTCGATCGGCGACCAACTCGACGTGGATATCGCCGATCTGCTCGACTATTTCGCACT
>JAHCKB010000031.1 GCA_026125985.1 Bradyrhizobium sp. | reverse complement strand
TAGGCCGCAAGGCGGTGATGGCCGTCGACCACTACCCAGCATCCGCCCAGCTTGATGACGAGCACAGGGTTAAGGTCTCCTTTGCGCGTTATGCGGGTCGCAAGGTCTTTCACGTGTTTCGGGTCAACCTCCCGCAGGCCTGCGGAGAACCTCCGGGGCTGAAACAGCTCAAGCCGTGTGGTGATGTTCGCGGGCATCACATTCACGTAAAGGGGTCGCTCGGTGCTCGACGGTTGCTCCAGCTCTCTTTCGGCTTCCCTCAGGGCGTCTGCTACCACCTGCGCGTTGATCTGGCTGGGTCTCTTCTTCATTCCGTTTCGATGCTCTTCTCTTGGCCCTCAATCTGGTTTGCGTCCCAATCGAAGCGGTTCGTGTAGAACAGCGTCTCCTGCGGCTCCTCGGCGTGATGCCACAGGATGTCCAATCGTCCCTCCTGCGGTCTCATGATCATCTTGCGCACCGCAGCCCTCAGCGCCTTGTTGGTCTCCTCGGTGTCGATCGGTTCCTTCGTGAACGCCTTCTCTATGGCGGCTAATCGCATCTTGACGTTTGTGCCCGTGAGCGTGTCCCTGCGCTCCATTGCCTTCCTCAATTCATCCCTGAGCGCGTCCAACTCGTGCTCGGTTTTCTGCAGAGCTTGCTTCGCGGCCCTGCTCTTGTCAGAGATGGTGAGTTCCAGCAACTCGTTGACCCGGTCTTCGCCTGCATCTAGCTCTACCTGCAACTGCCCAATCTTGGCGTCCAGCTCTGCTGTGTCATTACCGCTTGGCGCACTATCAAGCGTGATCCTCAGGCTCCTCTTGAACGCTTCCACCGCCTGCACATACGGCACACTCTCGTACTTACAAGTGCCCGACTTCCCATGCGCTGCGGAGCACACGAGGTAAACCCAGTCGCCCTTGTTGACCCTCGTGACTGTGCCACCGCAGTGCTGGCACTTCATCACCCCTGCAAAGATGGACCGTATGGGTGCCTTGGCGTTCTTGCCGCGAGCGCCGGTGGTGCTCAGGCGGGCGTTCACTCGTTCAAACAGCTGACGGTCCACAGCGGCGGGAAAGCGGTGCGCGATGGGCTCTTGCGGAATGCGCTCTTTGCTACGCTTGCCGTCGACCTTCACCACCCGGTGCGGCACAAAGACGCCAATGGCGGCCTTGTTGGTGAGAAGCTTGCGGATATAGGAGCGGTGCCAATACGCAGCTTTCCACTTTCCGGCACCCCATGTGTCGACCTTAGTTTCATTGAGATGCGCAGCGATGCTGTGCTGCCCTAGGCCGTCGTCTGTGACCTCAAACATCCACCGCAGCAGTGCTGCCCTCTCCTCTATCAGGGTGTAGCTGGAGGTGCTCTCGTCCCACCTGATCCAAGCCGGAAGCCGCCGTGTGTAGGGCTTGGTGATCGTCTGATCGCTGGCAAAAACCGCCCGCTTGTGTGCGTACGCCTCACCAACACGCCTCGCCTTCTGCGTACTCTCTTGGTTGCCTCGCGCGAAAGACAGCAGCATCGCCATGAGGTGATATAGCCCTTCTTGGCTACGCAGGGTCTCCATGTTGTACTGGCGACCATTGTCGCTCAGATCCACGACGGTAACGCCCGCCCTGATGATCCCTTGCATCGTGTAAGAGGCGTCCCACGCAGGCTCTCGACTAAGGCGGTCCAGGTTCTCTACGAGGAGCCATGAGCCCTGCGGTACGCGGCCTTCCCGGACCGCATCAAGGAACGCTCCAAGCGCCCCCACGTCTCTGTTAGCTCCCGTGTAGGCGGACACGCCCTCATCCGTCAGCTTCAATTCGGTATCAAGAGGAATACCCTCACGGTCGGCCCACGCCTGCGCCATGGCTGTCTGCCGACGCAAACTATCCCCCTCAGCCTGAGCCGGTGTGGAAAAGCGCTTGTAGCTATAGGCTTTGGGTTGCAGCTGCGGGCTGGTGATTGTGGTGGTGATGCGGTCCATGGTTGTGTCCAGTTAGCCCATCATGGGCACCGAGACAATCACATGAGCAGGTGATGGCCGCCGGCCGCTGCGATCTCCAGGGCGCGCTTGGCGCTCTCCTGGCCCTTGATGTCGCGCAGGTCGAGCTGCGTGTCGGCGAGCTCATGCACCCTCGGCTGCGGCCGCGACAGCACCTGCGTGCCCTTGAAGTGGTTGGCGATCTGGATCAGCGATTTCGCGGCAATGATCTGGATGTCGGGACTGGCCCAGGCAGCTTCCGAGCCGCAGGCGGCCGGACAGATCAGCCCTTCTTCGCGCGCATTGGCGCCGATCGCGGCCGGCAGCACGCCGGCAACAGGCGCAATCGATCCATCGAGCCCGAGCTCGCCGAGCACGGTGAAGCCGGAAAGGGCATCTGGCGGGATCGCGCCGATCGCCGCCATCAGGCCGAGCGCAATCGGCAGATCGTAATGGCTGCCTTCCTTGGGCAGGTCGGCGGGCGCGAGGTTGACGATGATTCGACGCGCCGGCAGCGCCAGCCCCGAGGCGATCAGTGCCGAACGCACCCGCTCGCGCGCTTCCGAGACCGCCTTGTCCGGCAGGCCGACGATGGCAAAAGCCGGCAGCCCGGGCACGATCTGCACCTGCACGTCGACCGCGCGGGCCTCGATCCCCTCAAAAGCTACCGTTGAAACCCGCTGGACCATGCCGCTCCCTGCCGCAATTCAAGGTAGCGGATATGTCCGGCGGCATCAAGAACATTTGGGGAACAAAGACAAGGCCCGGCCGGATTTTCCAGCCGCCCGGGCCTATCCAACTCAGAGCTGCATGTTCATCGGCTCGGGATAGTAGCGGAAGCCGTCGCCGGCCTTGGCGACATGGCCGTAGCCGGGCCAGGCGAAGTGGTAGGCCATCACGGGGATTCTGTTGGCGGCCAGCATGTCCAGCAGCCTCACCCGTGTCGCCGCCGACTGTTTCGGATCGGTGTCGTAGGAGAACTCCATCCGCGGCTTCTCCATCAGGAGCACTGAATGGTGCGAGAGGTCACCGAGGAAGGCAAACGACTTGCCCTTTGAGGTCACCATGAAAATGGTGTGGCCGACGGTGTGGCCGGGCGCTGCGATCGCCTGGATGCCCGGCAGGAATTCCTGGCCGTCCTTGATGAACACCAGGCGATCCTTCACCGGCATCAGGTTCTTGCGGGCGTGGAGCACGAAATCCTTCAGCCCGCTGCCCAGCTTGCCCTCGTCGGTCCAGAAGTCATAGTCGGCCTGCGAGATGTAGACCTGCGCGTTGGGGAAAAGCGGCTTGTCGTCAGCGCCGACGAGGCCGCCGATGTGGTCGATATGGGCATGCGTGCAGACGACCGCGTCGATATCGGAGGCCTTGATGCCGGCGGCCGCAAGGTTCTTCTGCTGCTGGCCGGTCGTGGGCCCGAACATCTTGGAGGTGCCCATGCCGGTGTCGAACAGCACCAGCTTGTCGCCGATGTTGACGACCGGGGAATTCTGTTCGAGCACGACGCTGTCGGGATTCATGAAGTTGTCGACGAGCATCTTCTTCACGTCTTCCTTCGGCACGCCTGTAAAGGTGCCGGAGGGATCGCCGAGCGGCAGCGGACCGTCGGAGATGACGGTGATTTCGGCATCGCCGACAACGAAGCGGTGCCAGTAAGGCGTTTGCGTGCCGAGCTTCGGCGCCTTGGCCAGCGCGCTGCCGCCGAGCATGGTCGACGCACCGAGGCCAGCGCCAAGCGAAAGCAGTGACCGTCGCGAAAGTTGGGTCGTCATTCGTTCCTCCAAATTTCCATTTTTTGTTGCGACGGCCGGCCTGCCGCTCGAACGGCGCGCGCATCAACATGCTGCGCTTGAGCGCGCAAGCTGGCAAGAAGAATCAGGTGTGCAGGTAGAAGGTCGACGTTACCGCAACTGCGTAGGCTATTTTCCGCCGCGCTTGCTCTCGATCGTGTCCCAGATCTTTCCGGCGACGTCAGGTCCGCCGAGCCGGGCGATGGCGCGGATGCCGGTCGGCGAAGTGACATTGATTTCGGTCAGATTGCCGTCGATCACATCGATGCCGACGAACAGCAGACCCCGCTCGCGCAGCGCCGGTCCGAGCGTCGCGCAGATTTCCCGCTCGCGCGGCGACAGGTCGGTGGCCTGTGCTGCACCGCCGCGTACCATGTTGGACCGCAGATCGTCCGCCGCCGGCACGCGGTTGACGGCGCCGGCGAATTCGCCGTCGACCAGGATGATGCGCTTGTCGCCGTGCTTCACCTCGGGAAGGAAGCGCTGGATCACCCAGGGCTCGCGGAAGGTGACGGAGAACATGTCGAACAGCGAGCCGAAATTCATGTCCTGGGGCAGGATGCGGAACACGGCCGCGCCGCCGTGGCCGTGCAGCGGCTTCATCACGACCGCGCCGTGTTCCGCACGAAACGAATTGATCTCGTCGAGGTCGCGCGAAATCAGCGTCGGCGGCATGAGCTGCGGAAAATTCATCACGAACAGCTTTTCCGGCGCATTGCGCACGGAGGCCGGGTTGTTCACGACAAGCGTTTTGGGGTGGATGCGTTCCAGAAAATGCGTCGAGGTGATGTAGGCGAGATCGAAGGGCGGGTCCTGGCGCAGCAGGATGACGTCGAAGCCGTTCAGCGCCTCGCGCTTCGGCTCGGCAAGCGTGAAATGGTTGCCCTCCTCGTCGCGCACCGTGAGCTTCTGCACCGGCGCCACCAGTTCCTCCCCGCGCAGCGAGAGCTTGTCCGGCGTGTAGTAGGAAACGGCGTGGCCGCGCTTCTGGGCCTCCAGCAGCAACGCGAAGGTGGAATCGCCGCGGATGTTGATGCGCGCGATGGGGTCCATCTGGACGGCGACGTTCAGTTTCATTTTGGACTTCCGGCTCTTGGGTGATTCTTGTTCAGGGGCTGGCGTCGAAGGCTGCCAACAGATGGCGCGGCAGGCTCTTCGGCGCAATCAGCATTGCGTCGAAACGCAGCTCGAATTCTGCATGCTCGGGATGCGCTATCAGCCATGCTTGCGCCGCGTTGATGATGCGCTGCTGCTGGCGCGGCGTCACGGCCCAGGCGGCATCGTCGAGGCTTTCGCGGGCCTTGACCTCGACAAAGGCGATCAGGTTGCGCCGGCGCGCCACCAGGTCGATCTCGCCATAGGGGGTGCGGAAGCGCCTGGCGAGAATGCGGTAGCCTTTAGCAATGAGAAAGGCCGCGGCGCGGCTTTCGGCGGACAGGCCGGTGCGAAAGGCGGCGACACGCGCGGGCGAGGCTCCCTCAGTCTTCGCCATCCGCCCCCCGGCCTTGCTTCGCCAGCTCCAGCGCACGGGCATAGATTTCGCGGCGGGGCCGGCCGGAAAGCTCGACCGCATGCGCGACCGCATCCTTGACGCTGTCGCGCTTCAGCGAGGAGCGCAGCATTTCGTCGAGCTCGTTCTCCGACATCACGCCGGCATCGGCTGGTGGCGGGCCGATCACGAGGACGAACTCGCCGCGCGTTTCGAGCTCCGCCGTATTCTTCGCCAGCTCGGCAACGGGGGCCCGCGTGATCTCCTCGTGCAGCTTGGTCAGTTCGCGGCAGATTGCGGCGTCGCGCGTGCCCATGATTTCGGCGAGATCGGCCAGCGTGTCCTCGACGCGATTGCCGGATTCGAACAGCACCAGGGTCGCATCGATCCGCGCCAGCTCGGCAAGCCGTGTGCGACGTGCCGTCTGTCGCGACGGCAGAAACCCCTCGAAGAAAAAGCGATCCGTCGGCAGTGCCGCGACCGAAAGCGCCGTCAGTACCGACGAGGGGCCGGGAATGGCGACGACCTGATGCCCGGCCGCGCACGCTTCGCGCACGAGCTTGAAGCCCGGATCCGAAATCAGGGGCGTGCCGGCGTCGGAAACCAGCGCGACGGATGCACCCTGTGCGAGCTTCTCGAGAATTTTCGGTCGCGCCGCCGCCGCGTTGTGCTCGTGATAGGGCATGAGTTGCGCCGAGATCGCGTAGCGCTCGGTGAGCCGATGGGTGATGCGGGTGTCTTCACAGGCGATGAAGTCCGCGCCGGCCAGGGTTTCCAGAGCGCGCAACGTGATGTCGGCAAGGTTCCCGATCGGGGTCGCCACCAGATAGAGCGCGGGAACCGGCTTCGGAGCGTTCAGGACGTGACCGTCGATGGAAAAAGTCGTGCCTACGGAACCCGTTTCCCCCTTGGCCCCGTATATTGAACTGGCTTTTGCGCGCATAATATCAATCTAGATGGGGGGCGGCGTTTACGCCATCCGGGATCAGTGCAGCGCGGCGGCGAGGCAGGACAGTTTAATGGCCGGTAACCGTACCGTTGGCCATCAACCTTTTGTTCTGGTTAACTTTTCGTCGACAATATGCCTGAATCCTCGCCCCACTCAGGGTAGGGTCTGACCGATTTCGGTCGGTCAGGAGAGGAGAAGATGCCGGGTCCGCTCAACCGCCACCGTCAGTTCTCGGGCAGTTCGCCTTCGGGCGCGACCCGTCGGAGCGCCATGGGCCTGATCCTCGGCGCGCCGCTTCTCGGCGCGTGCGCCAGTGTGCAGCAGAGCTTCAACCAGTTCTCGAATCCCTTCAGTTCTGAACCGCCGGCTGGCCCGCAGCAGGAACCGACCGCGATCGGCACCGGGCAGATCAAGGTCGGGCTGATCCTGCCGCTGTCGGCGGCGGGCAATGCAGGCGTTGCCGCGCAGTCGATGAAGAACGCCGCCGAGATGGCGCTGGCGGAATTCCAGAACCCGAACATCCAGCTTCTGATCAAGGATGACGCCGGCAGCCCGCAGGGCGCGAGCGCGGCCGCCGAGCAGGCGATCGCCGAAGGCGTCGAAATCATACTCGGACCGCTGTTCGCGGCCGCGGTGCCCGCAGTGGCGCAGGTCGCACGCAATCGCGGAATCTCGGTCATCGCCTTTTCGACCGATTCGAGCGTTGCCGGACGCGGCGTTTATCTGCTGAGCTTCCTGCCTGAATCCGACGTCAACCGCATCGTCAACTATGCGGCAAGCATCGGCAAACGCTCCTTTGCCGCGCTGGTGCCCGACAATGCCTATGGCAATGTCGTCGAAGCAGCATTCAAGCAGGTAGCGGGACGCAGGGGTCGCGTCGTCGCCTTCGAGAAGTACAGCGGCGATCGCTCTGCGCCTGCGCGGACCGTGGCGCAGGTGCTCGGCTCTGCGGACGCGCTGATGATTGCCGACGACGGCGACTCCGTCGTGGCGACGGCCGACGCGCTGACCGCGGTCGGCGCCAACCTGCGCAACATCCAGATGCTCGGCACCGGATTGTGGGACAATCCGCGCGTGTTCGCGAGCCAGGCGCTGCAGGGCGGCCTCTACGCCGCGCCTGATTCGTCCGGTTTCCGCGCCTTCTCCGGCCGCTATCGCACGCGGTTCGGCTCCGATCCGGTTCGCACCGCCACGCTCGCCTATGACGGCGTCGCGCTGATGGCGGCGTTGGCGCGCACGCAAGGGCCAAGCCGGTTCGCGCCGGAAACGCTGACCAATCCGTCCGGCTTTGCCGGCATTGACGGCCTGTTCCGCTTCCGCTCCGACGGCACCAATGAGCGGGGACTCGCGGTCATGAAGGTGACGACCAGCGGCGGTGTCCCGGTCGCCAACTCGCCGAAGAGCTTCGGGGCGTAACGGAAAACAGGAAACTACGCCGCTAGGTCGGCGACCACAGCATCGAGCACGGGAAAGCCGTCCTTGGTCACGCGCAGCCGGCCGTCGGCCTCCACCGAGATCGCGCCTTCCTCGCGCAGGAGCGCGATGCGTTTGGGATCGAGCGGTCGGCCCGACAAGGCCTGATAGCGCCGCGGGTCGATGCCTTCGGTCAGCCGCAGGCCCATCAGCAGGAATTCGTCGGCACGTTCTTCGCTGTTGAGACTATCGTCGGTGATGGTTCCATGACCTGACGCCTCGACCCGCATCAGCCAGGATTCCGGACGTTTCTCGGTCGCGGTCGCGTGCCTGGTGCCATCGATGTCGAGGCGGCCATGGGCGCCGGGTCCGATGCCCGCATATTCCTCGCCGCGCCAATAGATCAGATTGTGCCGGCACTCCGCGCCCTTTCGCGCGTGGTTGGAAATCTCGTAGGCGGGCAGGCCGTGGTGAGCGCAAACTTCCTGCGTCACGTCGTAGAGCGCGCGCGCGGTCGCTTCGTCCGGGGTCTGCAATTTTCCTGCGGCATGCAGGCCGTAGAACGGCGTGCCTTCCTCGATGGTGAGCTGGTAGAGCGACAGATGCTCGGCCGCCTCGCCGATCGCGCGCTGCAATTCGTCGGCCCACATCTGCGGCGTCTGTCCGGGGCGGGCATAGATCAGATCGAAGGAATAGCGGTCGAATGCGCTGCGCGCGATCGCGACCGCATCGAGCGCCTCGCGGGCGCTGTGCAGCCGTCCGAGCTCCTTCAGCGAGGCATCGTCGAGCGCCTGCACGCCGAGCGACACGCGGTTGACGCCTGCGGTGCGATAGCCGCGAAAGCGCATCGCCTCGACACTGGTCGGGTTGGCCTCCAGCGTCACCTCGACATCGCGGGCGACGTGCCAGTGCCTGGCGATGGCATCGAGGATCGCGCCGACGGTCTGCGGCTGCATCAGCGAGGGCGTGCCGCCGCCAAGGAAGATCGAGGATACTTCGCGGCCGGGCACGCGCCGTGCCGTCATCTCGATCTCGCGGGCAAAGGCGCGGGCGAAGCGCTCCTCGTCAATGCTCGCGTGGCGGACGTGGCTGTTGAAGTCGCAATACGGGCATTTCGACAGGCAGAACGGCCAGTGCACATAGACGCCGAAGGCCTTTTGCTCAGCGGCCATCGAGACACAACTCCGCGAGCTTGACGAAGGCGCGGGCACGGTGGGAGAGGCCGAGCCCCAGCGGGGGCAGGCCGTGTTTCTCGACGCTGGTCATTTCGCCGAAGGTACGCGCATGGCCGTCGGGAAGAAAGGCCGGATCGTAGCCGAAACCGGCGGTGCCGCGCGGCGGCCAGACCAGCGTTCCGTCGGCTCTCGCCTCGACTTCCTCGAGATGGCCGTCGGGCCACGCCACACAGAGCGCAGAGACGAAGTGCGCCTTGCGCTTGTCTGATGTGGTGGCGCCGCGCTCCTGCAACAGGCGTTCGATCCGCGCCATGGCGCCGGCGAAATCCTTGCCCTCGCCGGCCCAGCGTGCCGAATAGATGCCGGGGGCGCCATCGAGTGCATCGACCACGAGGCCGGAATCGTCGGCAAAGGCGGGAAGCTGTGCGGCCTTGGCTGCCGCAATCGCCTTGATCGCCGCATTGGCGCGGAAGGTCGTTCCGGTCTCTTCCGGCTCGCCGAGCCCCAGCTCGCCTGCGGAGACCGCCGTTACGCCATGGGGCGCAAGCAGCTCCCGCATCTCGGCGAGCTTGCCGGGATTATGCGTTGCGATGACGAGCTTGCCGGTGATCTTTCGATGCATGCGTGCTTTACGCCACCGCGATCTTCTGCAGGTCGACCAGCCGCGCCACGCCCTTCTTCGCCAGCGCCATCAGCGCAAGAAACTCGGTCTCGGAGAACGGCGTTTTCTCGGCCGTGCCCTGCACCTCGATGATGCGGCCGTCGCCGGTCATCACGAAGTTGGCGTCGGTCTCGGCGTCGGAATCTTCGGCATAGTCGAGATCGAGTACCGGCGTGCCCTGATAGATGCCGCAGGAGATCGCAGCGACATTGTCGCGCAACACCTTCGCCTTGATCATGTTGCGGGCCTTCATCCAGTCGAGGCAGTCGGCAAGCGCGACCCAGGCTCCGGTGATCGAAGCGGTGCGGGTGCCGCCGTCGGCCTGGATCACATCGCAATCGATGGTGATCTGGCGTTCGCCGAGTGCCTCGAGATCGACCGCGGCGCGCAGCGAGCGGCCGATCAGCCGCTGGATCTCGACGGTGCGGCCGCCCTGCTTGCCGGCGGCCGCCTCGCGGCGCGTTCGCTCATGGTGGCGCGCGGCAGCATGCCGTATTCGGCGGTGACCCAGCCGCGGCCCTGGCCCTTGAGCCAGGGCGGCAGGCGTTCCTCGAGCGTGGCGGTCACCAGCACATGGGTGTCGCCGAATTTCACCATGCAGGAGCCTTCCGCATATTTGACGACGCCGCGTTCCAGGGTGACGGGGCGCAGCTCATCAGGGGCACGGCGGCTGGGCCGCATGGGGATATCCTCCGGAAATTGGGGCAAAAAAACCTGCGGAGCTTTTAGGAGGGGGAAGGGTTACCGGCAAGCCTTGTTTAGGACCGTGAAAGCCCGCTTGTCAGGGGCCTGCCGGATGGACAAATTAGGAGCGATTGTGAGGAGTTAACGCGTGGCGCACCACGATCCGATCGGCCTGATCACCCCCGCTGCCGGGCTTGCCCAGCTCAACCAGCGTTCGCGGGATATTTTCCGGCACATTGTCGAAAGTTATCTCGCAACCGGCGAGCCCGTCGGTTCGCGCAATATCTCGCGGCTGATCGCTGTTCCGCTCTCGCCGGCCTCTGTCCGCAACGTGATGTCGGACCTGGAACAGCTCGGCCTGATCTATGCCCCGCACACCTCCGCCGGCCGGCTGCCGACCGAGCGAGGCCTGCGCTTTTTCGTCGATGCGCTGATGCAGGTCGGCGACCTCACCGAGGCCGAGCGGGTCTCGATCGAAAGCCAGCTTGCCTCCATCGGCCGCGCCCAGTCCGTCGAGGGCGTACTCGGCGAGGCGCTGACGCGGCTCTCGGGCCTCACCCGGGCCGCAGCCGTGGTGCTGACGCCGAAGTCGAATCCGCGGCTAAAGCATATCGAATTCGTGCGGCTGGAGCCCGAGCGCGGCCTCGTCGTGCTGGTGGGCGAAGACGGCCAGGTGGAAAACCGCGTGCTGACCTTGCCGCCGGGCGTGCCGTCGTCGGCGCTGACGGAAGCCACCAACTTCCTCAATGCGCGGATTCGCGGAAGGACGCTGGCCGAATCCCGGCTGGAGCTGGAGACCGCGCTGGCCGAGGATCGCGCCGAGCTCGATCAGCTGACGCAGAAGGTGATCGCGGCCGGAATCGCGAGCTGGTCAGGCGGCGACAGCGACGCACGCCAGCTCATCGTGCGCGGGCACGGCAATCTGCTGGAGGATCTGCACGCGCTGGACGATCTCGAGCGCGTGCGCACCCTGTTCGACGATCTCGAAACCAAGCGCGGCGTGATCGATCTGCTCGGCCGCGCCGAAAGCGCCGAAGGCGTGCGCATCTTCATCGGTTCGGAGAGCAAGCTGTTCTCGCTGTCGGGTTCCTCGACCATCATCGCGCCCTACACGGATGCGGCAGGGCGCATCGTCGGCGTGCTCGGCGTGATCGGGCCGACCAGGCTGAATTATGCCCGCGTGATCCCGACGGTGGACTATGCCGCGCGCATCGTCAGCCGCATGCTGGGTGGCTGATCTGCCCTGAAAAGGGTTCGGTTAAGCTTGATTTTCGGCGCTCAAAGCACGATATGCGGGCCTGAAACCCCGATAATTCAGATCGAGACGATTTTTCGAAAAGGCCAACCATGACCGACCCCAACCGGCCCAAGGACGATCCGGCGCAGGCTGGCGAGCCCGTTGTCTCCAAGCCCTATGTGATGCCCGACGACCCCGAGCCCGGCTCGGTGGAGGTATTGCAGAAGGAAGCCACTGACGCGCGCGACAGGATGCTGCGCACGCTGGCGGAGATGGAGAACCTGCGCAAGCGCACCGCCAAGGAAGTATCCGACGCGCGTGCCTATGGCATTACCGGCTTTGCCCGCGACGTGCTCGATATTGCCGACAATCTGCAGCGCGCGCTGGATGCGGTGCCGGCCGAGGCGAAGGCCAGTGCCGATCCCGGGCTGACGGCGCTGATGGAAGGCGTCGAGCTCACGGAGCGCTCCCTGCTCAATGCGCTGGAAAAGCACGGCGTGAAGAAGTTCGACCCGTCGGGTGAAAAGTTCGATCCGAATTTCCAGCAGGCGATGTACGAGGTGCCCGATCCTTCCGTGCCCGCAGGCACCGTGGTTCAGGTCGTGCAGGCCGGCTACATGATCGGCGAGCGCGTGCTGCGGCCGGCGCTGGTAGGCGTCGCCAAGGGCGGCGCGAAGGCCGCGCCCGTCACCTCGGAACAAGCCTGATCTAGGCCGCAATATCCGACGACTGGATCCGCTTGACGCCGGCCTTGGTCATGTCGGCCCAGGCAGCCGCGAGCGAACCCTGCGTGTCGATGCCGCGACAGGCGTCCTCGATCACATAGGTCTCGAAGCCGGCCTTGCGCGCGTCTACCGCGCTCCAGGCGACGCAGAAATCGGTCGCAAGGCCCGTCAGGAAGACTTTGCGGATGTCGCGCGCCTTGAGGTAGGCGGCCAGACCCGTGGTGGTCTTGCCGTCGGCCTCGGTGAAGGCCGAGTAGCTGTCGACGTTCTTGCGAAATCCCTTGCGGATGACGAGGCCGGCGTGCGGGATGGCGAGATCCTTCGACAGCGCCGCACTGTCGGTGCCCTGCACGCAGTGGTCGGGCCACAGTACCTGCTTGCCGTAGTCCAGGTTCACGGTCTCGAACGGCTTCTTTCCGGAATGGCTGGATGCAAAGGAGATGTGTCCGCCGGTGTGCCAGTCCTGTGTCAGCACCACGTTGGAAAAGGACTTGGCGAGCTTGTTGATGATCGGAACCACCTGTTCGCCGTTCTTCACGGCAAGGCTGCCGCCGGGCAGGAAACAGTTCTGCACGTCGATCACGAGCAGCGCGGAAGTCTCGTCGGGCTTGATCGCCGCCGCCAGGACCACGCCCGGCATCGTTGCCGCAAGCGCCGTCGTTCCCAAACCAGATAGAATCTGCCTTCGGCTCAGCATGGTGCATGCTCCGCGTTTCAGAGGGTCTGCGCCAGCAGATCAGGTCACGACGGAAGCGTAAAGCCACTTGTGAGTGCGCCCGCGCGCTGAAATTTCCGGCAGGCGAATGTGTCAGCTTCGCGGCTGGATTCCATCGCGCACGGCGCGGAAGCGCGGGAAGGCCTTGGCCCACTGATCGCGCGGCGAGCTGCCGATGATGCGCATCGCCGAGCGCGAGCCGAAGCGCAGCCATTGCACGATGGTGACCGGCGTATTGTCCTTGCCGCTGGTGGCATCGATCCGGGTCTCATAGCCGGGCTGGCCGTCGATGCGAACGGGCTCGGACATGGTGATGCGCCCTTCGCGGATGCCGGGAATCGTCGTGGCAATTTGCTGGGCGAGGCGGCCGCGATCGTCGGGTGTGGCGGCCGTCTTGCCGATGAGGCCGATGATCATGAAAGGCGCTGCCTCGAATCCGCTGGTCTCGTCGCTGTCGGCGAGGATGACGGCCGCGCCCGGCGCCAGCGTGCGGACGTTCTTGAACTCGCCGCGCTCGTTGACCTTGAACGACAGCAGATCGAGCTGCTCGTCGGCGGGCACCTCCTTGCGCACCACAGCGGAGGCGAACATCTTGCGG
The DNA here is from genome assembly GCA_026125985.1 of Bradyrhizobium sp. Taxonomy (GTDB): domain Bacteria; phylum Pseudomonadota; class Alphaproteobacteria; order Rhizobiales; family Xanthobacteraceae; genus Bradyrhizobium. The sequence goes on along the minus strand of JAHCKB010000031.1, from coordinate 6,603 downwards.
ATCGCATCGTCGCTGTAGATCTTCCAGGCGCTTTCCGGAACCTGCACGGCCACGTAGCCGGAAAAGGCGATGCCCGGCACGATCATCGAATAGCGCTTGACGTTGGTCTCGCCATCCTTGGCGTTTTCAACCGTGTAGTAGCCGAGGCCGGCGCTGGTCTCGAGGCTCTCCGGCTTGACGCCTCCGACCCCGCTGGGATGGCCCTTGAAGGCGTTGGCAACCTCATTATAGGCCTCGGCCGGCAGGTCGGCGATGACGACCTTGACGTCCTGGTCCTCGGTCTCGAAGCCGATAAATGACTTTGCGCGATTGAGTCCGACCGGGGGGACCATTCCCAGCCGCGCGCCGGGCGGAAACACGGGATCGGCGGCGGCGGTGGGGCTGGCCGTGGCGAGGGCGAGGAGCGCGGCCGCCAACAAGCTTCGGATCGGGATCATGAAAATTCTATCCGTTTGCGTGGAACGGTCCTGGAAATCGGTTGGCCGCGCCCCCGCTGGCCCCCGGATATCCCAGGTCGGTCGGCCGCCTTTTAGCGGTTTTGTCCTTCCGGCAACAGGGTGAGAGGTGTCGCCGTCGCCCGGGTTTGAACGGAGCCTCGATTTGCCGAGGTTCAGGCAATGTTCTCTCCGAACAGGCGGAAGCTCGCGTCAATCGTTAACGCGCCCGGTGCGCTTCGGAGCCCGCGCCGGCGGCTGGCTGACACTATCTTTCAAACATCAGGCTTTTCATGGACTAGGGTTGTTTACGGTCCTTGCGGGCACAACCCCCCCTCCTATATGAGGCTCAACGTCGCAAGCTCGCGCGTATTTGAACTCCTGGGGGTTCGGTCCAGGGCGCCGTCAGGGCCCGACCAGCCTGCCGCAGAAAAGAGGATAGAATCATGGGAAAGGTCATCGGTATCGACCTCGGCACGACCAATTCGTGCGTCGCCGTCATGGACGGCAAAACTTCCAAAGTCATTGAGAACGCCGAGGGCATGCGAACGACGCCCTCGATCGTTGCTTTCACGGACGATGGCGAACGTCTCGTTGGCCAGCCGGCCAAGCGCCAGGCGGTCACCAATCCCGAGCGCACCTTCTTCGCAGTGAAGCGCCTGATCGGCCGCCGCTACGACGACCCGATGGTCGAGAAGGACAAGAAGCTCGTCCCCTACAAGATCGTCAAGGCATCCAACGGCGATGCCTGGGTCGAAGCCGACGGCAAGACCTATTCGCCCTCGCAGATTTCCGCCTTCATCCTGCAGAAGATGAAGGAGACCGCTGAAGCCCATCTCGGCCAGAAGGTCGATCAGGCCGTCATCACGGTCCCCGCCTACTTCAACGACGCCCAGCGCCAGGCCACCAAGGACGCCGGCAAGATCGCCGGCCTCGAAGTGCTGCGCATCATCAACGAGCCGACGGCAGCCGCGCTTGCCTACGGTCTCGACAAGACCAAGACCGGTACCATCGCGGTGTACGACCTCGGCGGCGGCACGTTCGATATCTCGATCCTCGAGATCGGCGACGGCGTGTTCGAGGTGAAGTCGACCAATGGCGATACCTTCCTCGGCGGTGAAGACTTCGACATGCGCCTGGTCGGCTATCTCGCCGACGAGTTCCAGAAGGAGCAGGGCATCAACCTGCGCAACGACAAGCTGGCGCTGCAGCGGCTGAAGGAAGCCGCCGAAAAGGCCAAGATCGAGCTGTCGTCCACCACGCAGACCGAAATCAACCTGCCGTTCATCACGGCGGACCAGACCGGGCCGAAGCATCTGACGATGAAGCTCACCCGCGCCAAGTTCGAGGCGCTGGTCGACGACCTCGTGCAGAAGACCATCGAACCCTGCCGCAAGGCGCTGAAGGATGCCGGCCTGACCGCCGGCGAGATCGGCGAAGTGGTGCTGGTCGGCGGCATGACCCGCATGCCCAAGGTCCAGGAAGTGGTGAAGCAGCTGTTCGGCAAGGAGCCGCACAAGGGCGTCAACCCGGACGAAGTCGTGGCGATCGGCGCGGCGATCCAGGCCGGTGTGCTGCAGGGCGACGTCAAGGACGTGCTGCTGCTCGACGTGACCCCGCTGTCGCTCGGCATCGAGACGCTGGGTGGCGTGTTCACCCGCATCATCGACCGCAACACGACGATCCCGACCAAGAAGAGCCAGGTGTTCTCGACCGCGGAAGACAATCAGAACGCGGTGACCATCCGCGTCTTCCAGGGCGAGCGCGAAATGGCGGCCGACAACAAGATGCTCGGGCAGTTCGACCTGATGGGCATCCCGCCGGCTCCGCGCGGCATGCCGCAGATCGAGGTCACCTTCGACATCGACGCCAACGGCATCGTCAACGTCTCGGCCAAGGACAAGGCGACCGGCAAGGAACAGCAGATCCGGATCCAGGCATCCGGCGGCCTGTCCGAAGCCGACATCGAGAAGATGGTCAAGGACGCCGAGGCCAATGCGGCCGACGACAAGAAACGCCGCGAGGCGGTCGATGCCAAGAACCATGCCGACGCGCTGGTGCATTCCACCGAGAAGGCGCTGGCCGAGCACGGTTCGAAGATCGCCGAAGACGAGCGCCGGGCCATCGAGGACGCCGTCGGCGACCTCAAGGAAGCGCTGAAGGGCGACGACGCCGAGGCCATCAAGGCCAAGACCAACACGCTGGCGCAGGCTTCCATGAAGCTGGGCGAGGCCATGTACAAGCAGCAGGCCGAGGGCGAAGCCGCGGCCAAGGGCGCTGCCAAGGATGATGACGTCGTCGACGCGGAGTTCACCGAGGTCGACGACGACAAGAACAACAAGAAGTCCGCTTAACGAGCGGGTTTGCGATCATGGCCCCCACGCCCGAGAGTGCGCGACACGTCTCGAAGGCTGGGGGTCATTTTTCGTTAAGCCGAACGCTGCTTTTTCCAGAACACGTTCCCTCAAGGGGACGGCCGCGAATTCGGAACTGACCGATGTCTGCCAAGCGCTGCTACTACGAGACACTGGAAGTCGAACGCACTGCCGACGATTCCAAGCTGAAGGCGGCCTTTCGCAAGCTGGCGATGAAGTGGCATCCGGACCGCAATCCCGGCGACGCCGAGAGCGAAGTCCGCTTCAAGGAAATCAACGAAGCCTATGAGGTCCTCAAGGACGGCCAGAAGCGGGCCGCCTATGACCGCTTCGGCCATGCCGCCTTCGAGCAGGGCGCGGGCGGCGGCGGCCCCGGCTTCGGCGCAGGCTTTGCGTCATCCTTCTCCGACATTTTCGAAGACCTGTTCGGAATGGCGAGCCAGCGTGGTCGCGGCGGCCGCGAGCGAGGCGCGGACCTTCGCTACAACATGGAGATCACCCTCGAGGAGGCTTTCCAGGGCAAGACCGCGCAGATCGAAATTCCGGTCTCGGTCACCTGCGAGTCCTGCTCGGGGACCGGCGCCAAGGCCGGCACCAAGCCGAAGACCTGCTCGCATTGCGGCGGTCAGGGACGCATCCGTCAGGCCCAGGGCTTCTTCACGCTGGAGCGGACCTGTCCCGGCTGCCAGGGCCGCGGCCAGATGATCGAGGATGCCTGCCCATCCTGCTCCGGCCAGGGCCGCGTTTCCCGCGAGCGCACGCTGTCGGTCAACATTCCGCAGGGGGTGGAGGACGGCACCCGCATCCGGCTGGCGGGCGAAGGCGAAGCCGGCGTGCGCGGCGGCCCGCCCGGCGACCTCTACATTTTCCTGTCGCTGTCGGCCCACGAGTTCTTCCAGCGCGATGGCGCCGACCTGCACTGCCGAGTGCCGATCTCGATGGTCACGGCCGCGCTCGGCGGCGAGTTCGAGGTCCCCACCATCGACAAGGGCAAAACGCGGGTGAAAGTCCCGGCCGGCACCCAGTCCAACCGGCGATTCCGCATTGCGTCCAAGGGCATGCCGGTGCTGCGCTCGCGCCAGACCGGTGACATGTATGTTCAGGTCGTGGTCGAGACGCCACAGAACCTGACCAAGAAGCAGCAGGACCTGCTGTCCGAATTCGAGAAGCTGTCCTCGGGGGCGACCCAGCCGGAGTCGGCCGGTTTCTTCTCAAAGGTCAAGGACTTCTTTGGCAACCGTGCCACCTCCTGACGCCTCCCGGCCGCTTGACCGTAACGGTCGCTGGCTATACGTCTTTGTGACCGTTTTCTAACATTCCCCGCATTATTGCGGTCCCGCCTGGTAGCGAAATGCCATTGCAGTCGTCCGCGCGTGCGTTGAAGAAGCCTCTCCGTCTCGACGATGAGGTTCGGTTTCTTCGCTCATGGATCGAGAAGCCGCTGCACATGGGCGCAGTCATGCCGTCGGGCAAGCTGCTTGCCCGCACCATGGCACAATATGTCGACCCAAACTCCGAGGGACCGGTCATCGAGCTCGGGCCCGGCACAGGTGCGATCACGAGCGCGCTGATCGAGCAGGGCGTCGACCAGAAGCGTCTGGTGCTGGTCGAGTACAATCCTTCCTTCTGCTCGCTGCTGCGCGACCGCTATCCGCAGGCGACTGTCGTGCAGGGTGATGCCTATACATTGCGCGCGTCACTCGGAGACACGCTGAAACAGCCTGCCTCCGCCGTGGTGTCGGGCCTTCCGCTGGTCACGAAACCGATGATGATCCGGTTGAAACTGATCCGCGACGCCTTCGCCGCCCTGTCTCCGGGCGCGCCCTTCGTGCAGTTCACCTATTCCGTGGTCCCGCCGATTCCGAAATCGCTGCCCGGCGTGTCCACAGAGGCCTCCGAGCGGATCTGGATGAACCTTCCGCCCGCCAGGGTCTGGGTGTATCGCAAGCATTAGTCCGCCCGGCGCCATCAGCGACGGGCCTCGTCGCGATTTCAAGAGATGGCCGAGCTGAAAATCCTCGTAATCCCGGGATCGCTGCGCACCGGCTCGCTCAATGCGAAGCTCGCCGCGGCCATTGCGCATGAGCTGGTGGTGGCAGGCATCGCCGTCACGCGCATTTCGCTCGCCGATTTTCCGCTGCCGATCTATGACGCCGACCTGCAGGCCAAATCCGGCGTGCCGAAGAACGCCGTCAATCTCAAGCGCATGATGGGCGCCCATCACGGCGTGCTGATCGTCACGCCCGAATACAATGCCTCGGTGCCGGCGCTGGTAAAGAACGCCATCGACTGGGTCAGCCGCGTGCAGGATGCGCACGAGACGAGGGGCCAGGTATTTCGCGATCGCGCCTTTGCGATTGCGGCAGCTTCCGGCGGGCGCCTCGGCGGCAGCCGGGCGCTCTCGGCGCTGCGGCTGATCCTCACGGCGTGCCACGCCACCATCATTCCCAACCAGCTTGCGCTGTCGTTTGCCGAAGAAGCCTATGACGACAGGGATCGCCTGAAGCGCGCCGAAGATATCGAAGCGCTCAATGCCATGGTGCGGCAGCTGATCGAGTTCTCCCAACGCATGATGTGAGGTGACATGCAGCCTTCTGAAATCGCTCCCCGGGATCGCCTGATCGTGGCCCTCGACCTGCCCAGCCTCGAGGCGGCCGAAACCATGATCGGCCGGCTCGGCGATGCCGTCACCTTCTACAAGATCGGCTACCAGCTCGCTTATGCCGGCGGGCTGCCTTTGATCGGCCGGCTCGCCGATCGCGGCAAGAAGGTCTTCATCGATCTGAAGCTGCACGACATCGGCAACACGGTTGCGCGCGGCGTGGAGAGCATTGCCAGGACGGGCGCGACATTCCTTACGGTGCACGCCTATCCGCAAACCATGAAGGCGGCGGTCGAAGCCCGCGGTCCGAACCTGAAAATTCTGGCTGTCACCGTGCTCACCTCCTATGATGACAACGACCTGCATGCTGCAGGCTACCGCCTCAATGTCTCCGATCTGGTCGAGGCGCGCGCGCAGCAGGCACAGGTGCTCGGCGTCGACGGCCTCGTCTGTTCCCCGGAGGAGGCTGCCCATCTGCACAAGATCGTCGGGCACCAGATGCGACTGGTTACGCCGGGCATCCGGCCCGCAGGTGCTGCGACCGGCGATCAGAAGCGGATCATGACGCCGGGCCGCGCCATTGCCGCCGGCGCCGATTATCTGGTAGTCGGCCGTCCAGTCGTCGAGGCCGCCGATCCCAGGGCTGCGGCCGAGGCGATCCAGGCGGAAATCAGTCAGGCACTGGTCTGAACAGGGAAGGAAAAGCAACATGGCAAAAGGTTACTGGATCGGACGCGTCGACGTTCACAACGACGAGGGCTACAAGGCCTACGCAGCGGCGAACCCCGCCATCTTCAAGAAGTTCGGCGGGCGCTACGTCATTCGCGGCGGACAGTTCAACGGCGTCGAAGGCCAGAGCCGCTCGCGCAACGTCGTCATCGAGTTTCCCGACTATGCGACCGCGCTCGCCTGCTACAACTCGCCGGAGTATCAGGCCAACATCAAGGTTCGGCAGCCGCATTCGATCGCCGAACTCATCGTTATCGAGGGCTATGACGGCCCGCAACCTTAAGGTGGCAACTGTCATTGCGAGCGAAGCGAAGCAATCCATCTCCGTCGCAAGGAGAAGCTGGATTGCTTCGTCGCTCTGCTCCTCGCAATGACGGCGGCGGTTGCCGGAACAGCCCGCGCCCGCTATAGGGCGGAGAGGGATTTTGCCATGGCCGATATGCGTTTGATCGTAGCGGGAGCC
>JAHCKB010000309.1 GCA_026125985.1 Bradyrhizobium sp. | reverse complement strand
TGGATCTACGGCTACGAGAAACGCTTCGGTCTCTACCATGTCGACTTTCAGACACAGGCGCGCACACCCAAGCTGAGCGCGGCTTTCTATCGCGACGTGGTGGCCAGGAATGCGATCGGGCCGTAAGGCCTAGCTCGGCGTAGCGGTCACCAGCAACACCATGAGCGGAAGCGTTGCCGCCGCCAGTATCGTGCCGAGCGCCACAGAACCCGAAACCGGGTTCACCAGCCGCTGGTACTGGACGGCAAAGAGATAGGCGTTCGCGCCGGTCGGCATCGCCGCAAAGAGCACGACCACGCCCGCCACCAGCGGCGGCAATTGCAGCAGGTGAGCGAAAGCCCAGGCAAGCGCCGGCATCAACAACAGCTTCAACGCGCACATCACAACGATGCCGAGCTTTGCACCCCTGATCTCGAACCGGAAGAGATTGATGCCGAGGGCAATCAGCGCAGTGGGCGCGCCTGCCTGCGCCAGCAGCCCGACCGTCCTGTCCACTACGGGATGGAGACCAAGCCCGGTCAGGCGCCAGAGCAGGCCAAAGCCGATCGCCAGCATGATCGGGTTACGGGCAAGATCGAGTGCGATGGGCCGGATCAGGGAGACAGCTGAGCCGGTCCGTTCGCGATCAACCCAGGCCATCTGCAGGATGCCGCACAGCCAGAGCAGCGGCGTATTCACCGACAGGATCAGTGCCATCGGCCCACCCGCCTGGCTTCCCAGCGCCGAGAGCGTCAACGGGATTCCCAGCATCACGATGTTGCCGTAGACGGCGCCGATCGCGAAGACCGGGCCATCCTCCCGCTCCTGCCGAAGCAGGGACGACATCAGGAGCGCAGCGATCCAGGTGAGCGCCAGCGCGCCATAATAGGCGCCCCATACGTGGATGGCACTGACCGAAGGGAACTCGGATATCGCGATCGTTCGAAACAGCAGCGCGGGAATGGCGATGCTGAAAGCGAACTCGGAAATGCCCTTGTTGGCGGTCTCGGAAACGAGGCGAAAAAGCACGGCCGCATAACCGGCCGCGATCAATGCAAAGACCGGGGCGACGATCAGAACGGTGGCCATGCTGCGCTCACGAGCGGGAGATCCGCCGGCGTTCTACCACCAAAGCCTCACCGCACAAGGCAGGGCTTTCGTGGCGACGCAGCCCACAACCGCTACCGCAGCAGTTTCTTGCGCAGCGAGCGCACGCCCTTGTGGCGCGTCATGATAGCGCGGCGCTTGGACGTGGTTGCGAAGAGGACTGTCGCCAAGGCGCCATCATCAGAGCCCCAGGCCGGCTGCTCCTCCGTGTCGTGCCTGAGCCCGCGCAGGACGAAATTGGTGCGCCCTACCGGCCGCCCCGTCACAGCCTGAGCAATTCGCGCGACCTCATCGGAGAAATGGATATCGATCGCGGCTGCGCGGTACTCCGATGTGGCCCAGCCCCGAAGTTCGTCACCGACGATCTCCAGAACCTCGAAACCGGCAAACACGTCGTCGTAGACGCAGGCCCCGACAGCGAAGTTGAGCTTGGCTTGAATCGCGAGTTGATGGATTTCAGTTGGCCGGAAGGTCGTCATGTAGCGAGTGCCCCAAAAGTAACGCCGTTAGAATATGTATCCGAACGGGCAAAAAGGTTCTGCACGGCAAGAATCGCGAAGGCTGGGGAATAAAGCGGGGCTGCCGGAGTTAAACGCCGCCGTTGGCAGGCGAATTCGCAGCCAGCCGTCCGCCTGGCTACCCCTTTCGTCTAATGACGGGATCAGCCCGGGCGGACCGCGCGGCAAATCCCGTGCTCGAACTCCCGGTAGACCTTCAGGGCCAGCCGGTCGGCGAAGGGCAGGATCTGCATCATGATGACGCCGGCCACCCGCGTCGACGGATCGATCCAGTAATAAGTGTTGTAGAGCCCGGCCCAGGTCAAGCTGCCGGCCCTGCGGCCGCCGGGCATGGCATCGGCATTGATCATGTGGCCGAGCCCCCAGCGCAGCCGTGTGCCCGGGAAGAAATCGACGTCGTTCGACAGCGCCGGGTTGGTCGTCTTCATGACGCCGGCCTTGAGGTTACCAATCTGGTTGACCGCCATCTGCGCGACAGTCTCCGCTCTCAGGATCCTGGCGCCGTCCAGGCTGCCGCCATTGAGCAGCGCCTGCAACAGCCGAAGATAGTCCTGTGCCGTGGAGTAGATGCCGCCTCCACCGGAGAACGAGGTCGGCGTCTCCAGCTTCTCGAAGGGCTGCGGCATCAGCTTGCCGCCGGCGCCGCGCCGGTGCAGCCGGGCCTGACGGGCACGCTGCTTCTCCGTGATGGTGAAGCCGGTGTCGTTCATGCCGAGCGGACCCGTGATATTGTCCTGGAAATAGCGGTCGATGCGCTGCCCGCTCGCGATCTCCACCATGCGGCTGACCCGGTCGATGCTGCCGCCATAGGCCCATTTCGCGCCGGGCTCGAACATCAGCGGCATACGCGGCAGGTCCTTATTCTTTGTGCTGCGCGCAAACCTGACATAGCGCAGCACATCGGCGTCCCACAGCGGATACGAAAGGCCTGACGTGTGTGTGAGCAGATTGCGCAGCGTCAGATGTTCGTGCGCTTCACGCAGTTGCGGCGCCCCTCCGGAATCGAAACCGGTGAGAACGCGCGGCGCGGCCAGCATCGGATCGATATTGCCGGCCGGCTCATCCAGCTTCAACCTGCCGCGCTCGACGAGTTGCATCGCCGCCACCGACGTCAGCAGCTTCACCATCGAGGCGATACGGAAGATCGTGTCGGCGCTCATGCGCGCCTCGGAGCCAGCGCCCCGCAGACCCACCGCACCTTCGTAGAGCACCGACTGGTGGTTCGCGGCCATGGCGACCACACCGGGGATTTCGTGACCGGCGACCGCGGCATGCAGCGACCTATCGATGTCGCCGCTGCGCGTCGATTTCCGGGACGGCAGGGCAAGCGCGGGCACGGCCGGAACGAGCCCCGCCGAGGCGAGCGCGGCCGTTCGCAACAAAGCATCACGCCGGGTAATCGTTCCGGTCATCCCTGCAACGGTCTTTCCATTGCCTGCCCGCTTATACAATTGATTCCGCGGCGCGCGCGAGGGGCGAATGCCACTGCTTCCGTCCGGCTGTTTTTCCGGCGCACGATGTGCTCCAGTGAGATCGTCCAGTATCCGGGAATTTGCCATGCAGAATGCCATGAAAGCCAAGATTCACCGCGGCGAGGTCGCGCTCGGCATCTCCCTCATGTTCCCCTCACCGCAACTCGTCGAGATGCTCGCCTATGCCGGATTCGACTGGGTGCTGATCGATTGCGAACACGGCTCGATCGGACCCGCCGATATCGAGGTGATGTCGATGGCGGCCGACGCATCGGGCATCACCGCCATTGCGCGACCGCGCAGCAATGCAGCGGCGGATATCCAGGCCGTCCTCGACCGAGGCGTGAAGGGTGTGCAGATCCCGCACATCAACACCCGCGCCGATGCCGAGCGGGCCGTGGCCGCGGTCAAGTTCGGTCCCGGCGCCGGACGCGGGCTTGCAGCCGGCACGCGACCGGACCGCTGGGGGCTTGGCGCGCGCATGCCGGACTTCGCGGCGCAGGCCAATGCGCAGTCGCTGGTCTGCGTCCAGATCGAGCATCAGGAAGCCGTCGCCAATGTGGACGACATCCTGAAGGTCGACGGCATCGACGTATTCTTCATCGGCCCGTCGGACCTGTCGCAGTCGATGGGCTACCCAGGCAATCCCAAGGCGCCGCCGGTCGCCGAGGCGATCGAACAAACGCTCAGGAAAATCCGCGCCGCCGGCAAGGCGCCGGGCATGCCCGCGACGACGGAGTCCCTGCCATGGGTCACGGGCCAGGGCTGCCGTTACGTCTACAATCACCTGCCGCGCATTCTCGATGCCGGCGCAGGCGAGTTCCTGGGCAAGGCCGGGGCGAAGTGAGGCCAGGCACGCACCTGATGGATTTCTATTCCGCCGTCTTTGGCTTTGCCGCGAGGTGAAATCCGTCGAACGCTGCCGTCGCCGGACGTTGCGCAACCGGATAGCTGTACTTGACGTTGGGCACTGCGCCGTCGATGCGGATGCACGAGCCGGAGATGAAGGAAGCCGCAGGCGACAGCAGGAAGACGATCGCGGCCGACACCTCCGACTCCGTCCCGAGCCTTCCCAGCGGCACCTTGCGCGGCAGCGTCTTGAAGCGCTCGCGCATTTCGGCCGGATACTGATCCAGCCCCGACGAGGCGATCCAGCCGGGTGCGACCGCATTGACGCGCACCGGCGCCCATTCGAGCGCTGCGGTTTCGGTGACATTCAGCATGCCGGCGCGCGCCGCACCGGAATGTCCGAGCAGCGGCATGCCGCCCCACATGTCGGCAATCATGTTCACGATGGCGCCGCCATGGCCCTTCATCCATTGCACATAAGATTCGCGCGCCATCAGGAATCCGCCGTTCAGATTGGTTCTCACCACCGAATCGAATCCCTTGGCGGAGATCGACTCCAGCGGCGCAAAGAACTGGCCGCCGGCATTGTTGACGAGAAAGTCGAGCCGGCCGAACGCGCCGAGCGCGGCGCCGACCACCTCGCGCACCCGCTCCTCTTCGCGGATGTCGGCGGCAAAGACCTCTGCACGGCCTCCGGCGTCCGCAATCTCGCGCGCGACCGCCTCGAGCTTTTCCTTCCGGCGGCCGACGAGTGCGACCCGGGCGCCGAGCGCGGCGAGTTCGTGGGCGGTACAACGCCCGATGCCGCTGCCCGCGCCGGTGACGATTCCAACCTGCCCAGCGAAAAGTCCGTCGCGAAACACCGATTGAAAAGGGCTGGTCATCGCCTTGTCGCACCCGCTGGCGTTGCGCCGCTAAATCTCGGCTCAACTACAGCCGACAACCTACGATAGCGAGCGCGATTGGCAAAGGGCGGCCTTCCGATCAGCAGGAACGCTGCCGCCGCGGTATCCAGGCCCATATCGCTCACAAAACGATGAGCCCGCGCAGATCAGTTCGGTTCCTGTGAGCCGCCTCACACGCGGATGCGGGATTTCGCGGCAAGAATGTCGGAGGAAATCTGCACCGGAGTTGCGAACATGACCGTCACTCCTCGAAACCACCCACGCATAATCCCTGTTGTCGGCACCGCCATCGCCATCGTTATCGCCACCTTCCTCACCAATCGCCTGATGGCAACGCCGGGGGAAGCGCGGCCGCAGCTGGCCTCGCAGACCACGGTTGGCGTCGCTCCGGGAAGATCGGCGCCAACGCCGAAGCAGCGGGTCAGGTATCAGGCCACGATCGAGAACTGGCGGCGCTACCGGGCAACCAGCGCCCCCGACTAGCTTTTGCTTGGCTGACCCGGCATCCCTCGTCTAGAACGGCGGCATGTCTGAAATCTCGACGTATGACGGGCAGCCGCTGCCCTTTGAGCAAGTTGCCAAAGCAATCGCGGAGCGCCGGTCGACCTACGG
>JAHCKB010000308.1 GCA_026125985.1 Bradyrhizobium sp. | reverse complement strand
AACGCTTCACAACCAGGCCGTAGAGTGTTTTCACCAAACGCAAAAAAGCCGCCCGTCGGGCGGCTTTTCGTATTTGGTTGCGGGGGAGCGCAACCAGCTTAACTTGCTAGTTCGGGCCGCCGCCTAGGTTCAAAGCAGGACCCGCATTGATCTCAAATTGCGATCCGCCATTCCCAACGGTGATCTGGCGGTAGCGAGCTACTGGGGCCTATTTCGCGCCGCCGCGTAGGCTTTTCGGTTGCAGATGTTGGTTGCAAGGAGAACGTGGCGTCAGCGTTCTCCCCTGGATTGGGTCAAGCGTGACGGCGCAGAGAGAGTGTCGCCCATGGTTTTCGAAGGGATGATCTCGATCGGCATTCTTGCCAGACGTTCCGGCGTGCAGGCGGAAACCATCCGTTACTATGAGAGCGAAGGGCTGCTGCCGAAGCCCGAGCGCACCGCCGGCGGATACCGGATATACGGCGCATCCGACATCGAGCGGCTGTCCTTCATCCGCCAGGCCCGCGAGCTCGGGTTCAAAGTCGACTCCGTGCGCCGGCTGCTCAGCCTGGTTGATCGCAAGGTGGACACCTGCGAAGAGGTTCGAGAACTGGCCACCACGCACCTGGGGGAAGTACGAACAAAACTCGCCGATCTGCGTCGGATGGAAAGGGTGCTGTCAGACTTGATACGTTCTTGCGAAGGTCGGACGGTGCCTGAATGCCTGTTGCTGGAAGCTTTGGCAGCACCAAGAGGCGAAGAAGATCGCGGGCGCCAACGCTCGGGTGGCACGCACCAATCCTGCAGAGAAACGAACTGTCAGGCCCAGTCCGCAGCCGCGGCGCCGATCCCGATGAAACCTCGATGGGCGAACGCGCGATCAAGACGCTGTTCATCTACGCAGGTGCTGCCCATGCGGAGATAGGCGGTTGCTTTGCGTTCTGGATTTGGCTGCGCAGTGGCAAGTCGGCGTTATGGATATTGCCAGGTATCGTCAGCCTGATCGTATTCGCTTGGCTCCTGACCCTGATCGATTCTGAATATGCAGGACGCGCCTACGCGGCCTACGGCGGCATCTACGTTGTGGCTTCCATTGGCTGGCTATGGTTGCTCGAGGGAGCTCGGCCGGACCGGTGGGATGTGACGGGGGCAGCCGTGATGCTTGTCGGGGCGGCTATCATTCTCTTCGGTGCCCGGGCCGCCTAAACGGGCCTCGAAGACCGGCATCCTGTCGACGAATGCGCCGGCTTTCATCGTGGCGCAGATGCTCTGCGGCGCTCTGGCTGTGCCGACGGCCGGCAGTTAGTGTGCGATCCGCTGAGCAGGTATCAGATTGACTGCAATGTGACTTGCAGTCCCCCATCGTGGCGACACTTGCTCGCGTGAAGCATCTGCGCGTCTTTGCCAGTCTGCTGGGCTGTCTCGCCGTTCTCGCGACGCGCTTGCCGGCCGTCATATTCGCTGCGGCGCCGGTACAAACCGCGACCTCCGAGCCCTGTGATCAGTGTCCGGACTGCAAAGGCGCACCTTGCGCACCCGCGCTGGCAAGTTGTCCAGCGACCTGCGTTGCACCTGGTCCGGCGCTCGCCGTCGCTTCCATCGCCGTGCCTTTCATCACTCTGGAGTTGGAAACGCTGGCTCCAAGCCGGGTCCTGTGACGATAAAGAAAGCGAGAAGGAAGGCTTCAGGGAGGTACCGCAGATCGAAGTGGCTCGGCACGACCGGCCTGCTGATCGGGTTCGCCGTGGCCGGTCATCTCGGGACGAGCCTTCACCGTTGGGTCGATCTCATTGCCTGCTTCGGTGGTAGCTAATGACGCAAAGGCGGACTGACCGACAACCGTCACGGATCATCGGGCGGCGGGGGCAATTCAATCTGGCGCGTGTTCCATTCGATCTTTGAAGGCGGCGCTTTCGTCACAATCTGCGGAGCCACGATCAGGAGCCCGACCATCAAGACTTGAAGAGCAAGGAAAGGGATCGCTCCCCAATAGATTTGCGATGTACGAACGGAAAGAGGCGCTACGCTTCGGAGGTTGTAGAGGGCAATGCCGAAAGGCGGATGCATGAATGACGTTTGGAGGTTGACGGCGAGCAAGACCGTCAACCAAACCATGTCTATTCCGAGCTGCCGGGCAACCGGTGCGATCAGCGGCAGGACAATGAAGGCAATTTCGAAAAAATCCAGGAAGAAGGCGAGGAAGAAGATCGCCACGTTGATGAACAAGATGAAGCCGATTTGCCCGGCTGGAATGTGCCTGAAGAGGGACTCGATCCAGACCTGACCGTCGAGGCCGCGAAAGACGAGTGTGAAGAACGACGCGCCAAGCAACAGAAAGATGATCCCCGAACACAATACGCCCGTGACGTCCATCGCTCGCCGCAGGTTGCGACCCGTCAGCTTCCGCTTTGCCAACGCCAATATGAGTGTTGCCGTGACCCCGAACGCGCCACCCTCGCTCGGAGTTGCCACACCGAAATAGATTGCCGCCAACATAGCCAACACGATCCCCAAGGGAGGACCTGCAGTGACGGCCGCGGCGGCGATCGCTGTCGATACCGTCGAAGAATCTCCCTCGACGCGGACGGATGGAGGTGCGCGCTCTGGTACCAATTGGGTGATGACGAAAATGTAGACGAGATAAGAAGAGATCAGTAGAGCGCTCGGCAGGAGGGCGCCGCGATAGATCTCGATAAGCGACACGTCCAGTTGTTCGGCAAGAATGATAAGCACCAGGCTGGGCGGAATGACCTGGGCAAGCGTTCCAGACGCGGCAACGACCCCGGTCGCCAGGCGCGGGTCGTATTTGGCCCGCAACATCACTGGCAGCGCGATTAATCCGATGGCGACAACCGATGCAGAGACGAAGCCCGTGATTGCCGACAACACGCCGCCGACGATGACGGTCGTATAGGCCAATCCGCCCGACAAGCGTCCAAACAGCCGGTTGAGCGCAACGAACAAGTCCTCGGCAATCCCGGTGCGTTCCAGCAACATTCCCATGAAGATCAGCATCGGCAGAGCCAATAGGTTGTCGTTGTTGAACGTGCCCTGGATGCGGAACAGCATGTTGTTTAGGAACGAGACATTGAAGTCGCCGGTGGCCAGGCCGACGGCCCCGAACACTCCCGCTACCGCGGCGAGGGAGAAGGCGACGGGAAAACCGGCGAAGAGAGCGACAAAGAGACAAGCGAACATGGCCGGCGCGAGGATGTCGCTCATGTCACCTTCCTTCGATCAGCCTGCGTCGGTTCACCGGGCGCGACGGGAAGCCTTTCAAGCACGCGACGCAGCGGATGGCTTCGGCCACGCCCTGCAAGCCCAGCAGAAAGAAGCCGGCAGGGATGAAGCCCTTGATGATCCAGGCCGGGATATCGCTTGTGCTGTCGCGCGTGGCCCGGCTTTCGCCCGACAGGAATGAGACGAGAAACTGAGGCCAGCTCACCCATACGAGGGCGGCACATACGGGAAGGAGTACGAGGCAGATTCCCAGGAGATCGAGCCAAGCGAGTCCACGCTCGCCTAAGCGACCTGACAGAATATCGATTCGAACGTGCTCGTCGCGTTGGAACGTGTAGGCCGCCATCAGCAGCACGACTGCCGCGAAGAACTGCCATTGCAGATCGAAGGCGGAGGGTGACGCGATCGAGAAAAATTTCCGACTGAAAGCATTGGCGGCAATCAGCAACGCGTTTGCGAGCAGTCCCCAACGTACGATCTGGGCGACGGCGCGGTTGAGACGGTCGATCACTCCCGCGAATCTCAGAAATATCTGCACGACCGCCTACCTTGTCCGGCGTAGAAGCATCTCTACGGCATCGCCGCGCAAAGCCTCATTTGGCTTGGTCCTCCCCTTCTGGCTGACATATTGCCTCCTGTAGCCACTAGAGGTTCAAGGACAAAGAAGGCGTGCTTCCAAATTGCCAGCCAATGCCAGGTCCGCTTGGGGCGTGAGTGGCACGAGTTCATCGCCTACGCGATCCAAGCTCGATCTCATGGACGCCCAGCTTTTGAGCGAGCTTCTTGCAATATACGCCGAGACGCCGGCGGTTGAGCATCTAGAGCAGATCAATGAGTTTACATATGGCATGAATCCCGAAGGGTTCGCCGTCGCCGCGTACACCTAATATTGTCTTGCCAAGGCTGCGGCGAAGTTCGCGGCGCAGCTGCTGCGCGCCGAAGTCTTGCCGCCGCCTATGTCATATCAGTTCCCGGTCGTGCCGGACCGGGAACGGCTCAAGGGACCCTGACCGCTGCGCGTCCCTGGGCAGCCTGTTGTTGGGATTTTTGGCGCCGCCGCCGGGCCGCTCCCTTCCGCCAGTGCGGAGGGCTTCTCAGAGCGGTCTGGTTCACCCGGCGGCGCGCATCGCCAGCCAGGTCGCGAGTCCCGGCAGAACGAGGACAAGTGCGATGCCGAGCAGCTGGATCGCCACGATCGGCACGATGCCCCGGTAGATGTCGCGCAGCGCCACGCTCGGTGGCGAAGCGCCCTTGAGGAAGAACAGCGCGAAGCCGAAGGGCGGCGTCAGGAACGAAGTTTGCAGCGTTAGCGCGATCAGCGCCGCGATCCACACCAAGGCAAGCTGGGGCGAGCCGACATAGGTCGAAAAATCCAGCGCCTTCAGCACCGGCTCGAAGATCGGCAGGGTGATCAGCGCGATCTCGATCCAGTCGATGAAGAAGCCGAGCACGAAGATGATGGCGAGCATGGTCAGCAACATCCCCCAATCACCGAAGCCCAGACCACGAAGCAGCTCGAGCACCAGCGTGTCGCCGCTGAAATAGCGGAACACGTAGGAGAACACCGTCGCGGCAAGGGCGATGAAGAAGACCATCGCGGTCATCAACGCCGTGCGCTGGACTATCTCATGCATGGCACGCAGTGAGAGGCTGCGGTTGAGCAGCATCAACAGAATCGCGCCTGCCGCACCGACGCATGCCGACTGTGTCGGTGTGGCCAGACCGGCAATGACGGAGCCGAGCACCATGGCGATCAGCAGCACCGGAAGCGCCAGGCTGCGGGCAACATACAGGGCGAACCGCAGCGTGCTGCGGACTGGTACCGCCGCGAGCGGGGGCGCGATTCGCGGATCGAGCAGGGCTGCGCCAATGTAGTAGGCAACATACAGCACCACCAGGACCAATCCCGGCACGATCGTCGAAAGGAACATCTGCGAGATCAGTACGCCCAACTCGTCGGCGAGGAAAAACAGCATAATCGCCGGCGGCAGGATCAGGCCGAGGGTGCCGGCGGCGGCAATCGAGCCTGTGGCGAAGGATGCCTTGTACCCGCTCTCCAACATGGTGGGGAGCGCGAGATAGGCGAGCGTCGCCACCGAGGCGCCAACCAGGCCTGCAGATGGCGCCAGAATGATGCCGATCACCGTGACAGCGACCACTTGGCTGGCCGGCACGCGGCGCAGCAACACCTGTAGGCAGAGCAACAGCTCGCGCCCGATCCCGCTTCT
>JAHCKB010000307.1 GCA_026125985.1 Bradyrhizobium sp. | reverse complement strand
GAAACTGCCGCCAGCCCATGCAGTCGCCGGCGATGCAGTGATACATCTTCTCCGAATTCTCGAACCCGTCGGTCATCGTGTTGTGCTTGCGGTTGCTGTTGTCGATGCGCACGAACGGACACCATTTGGTCCGCGCGACCTTGTTGCTGATCAGCATGAGAGCCCTCCACCGTTTGCGAGAGTGGGCTCGGACAGGTTAAGCCGACCTGAAATCGGCTATCCGGGAAAACCCGGGGTAACGAGCGCTCCGATGCCGAGGGGGCTTGCTTCGGCAAAGCCGGGCTGTGCGACAATGCTGCTCAGGGGACCGGCACTATAATTCTTGATTATTCCGATTGCTGAATTATGATGCAGCCGGCTGTGGCATGGGATGCTGGAGCATAGGTCGAAGGTTTCAGGAGGGACCTCCGGTTCGTGCTTGCTGCGGGCTTGCGCTGTTGCGCACAAAACACGTCTCTTTATAAGTCTTTATAAGGCCTTGCGTGCCCGGCGCCGCTGCGGCGGACAAGGCTGTAACGATAACGAGGAGGGGAGAGTAGTATGAAGAAGGCATTCTGGCTGGCGGGCATCGCCGCTATGGCGCTGACGCAGCCCGCGACCGCAGGCGACACCATCAAGATCGGTTTTGTCTCCACCTTCAGCGGGCCCACTGCCGTGATCGGCAACGACATGCGCAATTCCTTCGAGCTCGCGCTCGACCATCTTGGCCGCAAGATGGGCGGCAAGCCGGTCGAGGTGATCTACGAGGACGACGGCCAGAAGCCGGACATCGGCAAGCAGAAGACCGAAAAACTGGTTCAGTCCGACAAGGTCGACTTCATCGTCGGCTACATCTGGTCGAATGTGCTGCTGGCCTCGCTGAAAACCGCGGTCGATTCCAAGACGTTCCTGATCACCGCGAATGCCGGCCCGTCGCAGCTCGCCGGCGAGCTCTGCTCGCCTTACGTGTTCTCGACCTCCTGGCAGAACGACCAGACGCCGCAGGCGATGGGCACCTACATGACCCAGAAGGGCGTCAAGTCGGTGTTCCTGATCGGTCCGAATTACGCTGCCGGCAAGGACATGCTGGCCGGCGTCAAGAGCACCTTCAAGGGCGAGGTCAAGGGCGAGGAATACACGGTCTGGCCGAGCCAGCTCGACTTCTCCGCCGAACTCACCAAGGCAAAGAACTCGGGCGCGGAATCGATCTTCGTATTCTATCCCGGCGCGGCCGGCGTTCAGTTTCTGAACCAGTATGCCCAGGCCGGCCTGAAGCAGACGATGCCGCTCTATACGGCCTTCACCATCGACGAATTGTCGCTGCCGCTGCAGAAGGACAATGCCATCGGCGTGCCCGGTGCGCAGGAGTGGGTCAACGACCTGCCCAACGAGGAGAACAAGCGCTTCGTCGCCGACTACCGCAAGAAATATACCGGCAAGCGCCCGAGCTTCTACGGGGCCCAGACCTATGACGCCGCCAGCCTGATCAACAGCGCCGTGGTCGCCGTCAAGGGCGATACCTCCAAGAAGGACGAGATGAAGGCGGCGATGCAGAAGGCCACTTTCAAGTCGGTGCGCGGATCCTTCAAGTTCGGCAACAACCACATGCCGATCCAGAATTTCTATCTGCAGGACGTCGTCAAGGACGCCGATGGCCAGCTGTCTCTGAAGACGGTGGCTACCATCGTCAAGGACGATCAGGATCGCTTCCACCAGAAGTGCCCGATGAAGTAGGGCCGGATTCTGCCGGCGTATGGTCTTCTGCGGCGTCGAGTGACCTTGCGTGAGACGATGCGCCCAACAACAATGAGCGGCAGTGCCTTCGCGCTGCCGCTGCTTGTTTGAGGCTGCTCACTCCGGTCTTGGGATCCATGCTCGTCGTCGTCGAACAATTTCTGAACGGACTGCAGTTCGGCCTGCTGCTGTTCCTGCTTGCTGCGGGACTGACGCTGGTTTTCGGCATCATGGACTTCGTCAATCTCGCCCACGGTTCGCTCTACATGATGGGCGCCTATTTCGCGGCGACCTTCGTCGCCTGGACCAACAGCTTCATTCTCGGCGTGTTCATGGCGCTCGGCGCCACGCTGCTGCTCGGTGTCGTCCTTGAATTCGTGGCCTTGAGACATCTCTACGGACGCGACCACCTCGATCACGTGCTGGCGACCTTCGGACTGATCCTGTTTTTCAACGATGCGGTGCGCCTGATCTGGGGGCCAGCGGGGCTGGTGCTGCCGTTGCCGTCCTGGCTGACGATGCCGGTGCAGATCCTGCCTGGCGTCTATTATCCGGCCTATCGGCTCTCGATCATCGTGGTGGCGCTGCTCGTCGCCGCATTGCTCTACTGGGTGGTGATGCGCACCCGCGTCGGCATGCTGATCCGGGCCGGCGCCTCCAATCGCGAGATGATCGGCGCGCTCGGCATCAACATCAAACTGCTGTTCACCCTGGTCTTCGGCCTCGGCGCGGCGCTCGCCGGTCTCGCCGGCCTCATGCAGGCTCCGATCCTCACCGTACAGATCGGCATGGGCGAGAACATCCTGATCCTCGCCTTCGTCATCATCGTGATCGGCGGCATCGGCTCGATCCGCGGCGCCTTCCTGGCGGCGATCTTCGTCGGCCTGATCGACACGCTCGGCCGCGCCTTCCTGCCTGACCTCCTGCGCATGGTGTTGAGTTCCACCGCGGCGTCCACCGCTGCCCCCGCATTGTCCTCGATGCTGATCTACCTGCTGATGGCGATCGTGCTCGTGGTCAGGCCGGAAGGGCTGTTTCCGGCGGCCAAGCGATGAAGTCCCTGCTCAATCCGCGCAATGCCGTCGTCGCGCTGGTCATCGCCGGCCTGCTGCTGCTGCCGGTCTATTCCGCCGTGTCGGGGAACCTGTTCATCCTCACGATGTTCACCCGCATCGTCATTCTCGCGCTTGCGGCGGCCTCTCTCAATCTGATCATGGGCTATGGCGGCATGATGAGCTTCGGCCACGCCGCCTATCTCGGCATCGGCGGCTATGCGGTCGGCATTCTCGCTTTCGAGGGCATCGGCTCGGGCTTTATCCAGTGGCCGGTGGCGCTGATCGCCTCCGCACTGTTTGCGCTGGTCATCGGCTCGCTCTCGCTTCGCACGCGCGGCGTCTACTTCATTATGATCACGCTCGCCTTTGCGCAGATGGCCTATTACGTCGCTTCCGCCCTGTCGCGCTATGGCGCCGACGACGGCCTGACCATCTACAAGCGCAGCAGTTTCGGTCCTCTCGTCGATCTCTCCAACCGGACGCAGTTCTACTATGTGTGCCTGGCCTGCCTGTTCGGCGGCATCTATCTGATCCGGCGCATCGTCAATTCGCGCTTCGGCCTCGTCTTGCAGGGCGTACGCTCCAACGAGCAGCGCATGCAGGCGATCGGCTTCAATGCCAACCGCTATCGGCTGGTCTGTTTCGTCATATCCGGCACCATCTGCGGCCTTTCCGGCGCGCTGCTCGCCAACAACACCGATTTCGTCAGTCCCGCGGTCATGTACTGGACCCGCTCAGGCGATCTGATGGTGATGGTGATCCTGGGCGGCATGGGCTCACTGTTCGGTCCGGTGATCGGCACGATCGTCTTCCTGGTGCTGGAAGAGCTGCTGTCACAGGTGACGGAATACTGGGCGCTGATCATGGGGCCGCTCCTGCTGCTGATCGTGCTGTTCGCCCGCGGCGGCATCATGGGCCTTCTGGGGAGGTTCTCCCGTGGCTGAGCCTCTGCTTCGCATCGCCAACCTGACCCTGCGCTTCGGTGGCCTCGTCGCGACCGACAACCTCTCCATGGAAGTCGCGCCGGGCGAGCTGCATGCCATCATCGGCCCGAACGGCGCCGGCAAGACCACGTTGATCAGCCAGTTGACCGGTCAGTTGATGCCGAATTCCGGCGCCATCTACGTTGCCGGCCAGGACATCACGCGGCTGCCGTCCTACGAGCGTAGCGCGCTGGGTCTGGCGCGCTCCTTCCAGATCACGTCGCTGCTGCGCGATTTCACCGCTGCCGACAATGTCGCGCTGGCGGCGCAGGCCCACGCCGGCCACTCCTTCCGCTTCTGGGCCGATGCGCGCAAGGAGCAGCCGCTGCGCGAGGCGGCACGAGCCGCGCTGAAACGGGTTGGCCTCGAAGAGCGCGCCGACGTGCTGGTCTCCGAGCTCAGTCACGGCGAGCAGCGCGAACTCGAGCTCGCGGTTGCGCTTGCGACCAGGCCGCAGCTGTTGCTGCTGGACGAACCGATGGCGGG
Organism: Bradyrhizobium sp.; assembly: GCA_026125985.1. GTDB lineage: Bacteria > Pseudomonadota > Alphaproteobacteria > Rhizobiales > Xanthobacteraceae > Bradyrhizobium. Next base: position 1,241 of record JAHCKB010000307.1, on the reverse strand, counting down.
TCTCGGCGTCACCGAATCCCAACGCATGGTCGCGCTGTTGAAGGAGCTGCGCAAGGAATTCACCATCGTATTGGTCGAGCACGACATGGAGGCCGTGTTCGCGCTTGCCGACCGCATTACGGTGCTGGTCTACGGGCGCGTGATCGCCAGCGGCAAGCCCGACGAGATCCGCAGCGACGAGGAAGTCAAGCGCGCCTATCTCGGCGAACAGCATGCAGTGACGAGCCAGGGGTGACGGGGATGGCTGATACGCTGCTCGAAATCGACGGGATCGAGACCTGCTACGGCGTGAGCCAGGTGCTTTTCGGACTGTCGCTTTCCGTCAGATCGGGCGAGATGATCGCTCTGATGGGCCGCAACGGCATGGGCAAGACCACCACCATCCGCTCCATCATGGGCCTGACGCCGGCGCGGTCGGGCAGCATCCGCTTCGCCGGCGAGGACGTGCGCAAGATGCCGTCCTACAGGATTGCGCAGCTCGGCGTCGGCCTCGTGCCGGAAGGCAGGCAGATCTTCCCGAACCTCACCGTGCGGGAGAATCTCGTCGCCGCCGCGACCAATCGGCTCGGCGCGAAGGACCCCTGGACGCTGGAAAAGGTCCACGCGCTGTTTCCGCGACTGGCTGAGCGCGCGCACCACATGGGCGTCACGCTGTCGGGCGGCGAGCAGCAGATGCTCGCCATCGGCCGTGCTCTGATGACCAACCCGATGCTGCTGATCCTCGACGAAGCCACCGAGGGCCTCGCGCCGCTGATCCGCGAGGAAATCTGGAGCTGCCTGTCGATGCTGAAGAAGCAGGGCCAGTCGGTACTGGTCATCGACAAGAACGTCGGTCATCTCACGAAGATCGCCGATCGCCACTACATGATCGAGCGGGGACGGACGGTGTGGAGCGGCACGTCGGAGCAGCTTCTGGCCGAGCCCGAGCTGCAGCATCGGTATCTGGGAATTTAGCCCAGCCGTCGTGGCCTCAGGGCCTGGGACGCACGCAGCACGCGGCGTTCTCCCCATGGAACTCCCGTCCGCCCCGAAGTGGCCGGCTCGCGACCAATAAACCCCCGTATTTCACGCTTAACCATAGGGGGATTCAATACCAGCACCCTGAAGATAGCTCGAATATAATGCGGCTTTCAGAGGCTTGGATATGAACGAGCAATTCTTTCATGACCGCGCAAAGGCGGTGCGGGACCTTGCCGAAAGGGCTGACCCGCATACCAAGCGACGGCTGCTTGATCTCGCCA
>JAHCKB010000306.1 GCA_026125985.1 Bradyrhizobium sp. | reverse complement strand
ACGAGATCGAGGAGCGGCGCTACATCGAGAAGCTTGCGCTTCACAGTGATGCACGGGACGATGGAGCGATCCGAACCTCGGTTCTCGTTGGCTCTACCAACACAGTGGCTCTCTGGATGCAGTGGTCGGATGAGCCTTTCGCCGAACAGTTGCGTATCCCCAGTCGCGACAACGGCACGCTAGCTCTGGGGTTCAGTGCGGCGGGCGAAACGTTCTATACCCTGAACCTGCAAGCTCAGACGGTTGACGAATGGTCAATCTTTGGGCTTGGCTTCGACAAGCGAGTTCTCGAACCAGCGCGGGTCACTGCCGTGGCTTACGATCCATCGGCTCGAAAGCTACGTTCCAATCAATACGTAGTGACATTCCCCAAGACCTATCACGGAGAATTTCTGAAGGGGGGGGCTGACACCCTCTTGGGCGATGAAGTCGGCCTGAGTGTGAACGGCGACTGGTTAGTTTCCTGGGATGGAACGCAGGTTGCCGTGGGCAGGGACGCCGAGGAATTGAAACCCTTTACGAGACCTTCTGTTGACATCGCAAGGTGGTTCATGGCGCCAGACCGTGACGCGAAGGTGCTGGCATTCGGGCGCTGTACCATTAGCGCCTGTACAGTGGGAAAGATTAACAGGAGTGAACTGGAGGCCGGCGCGTGGCCGACCGGCCGGTCGGTAGCGGGAGCGGTAAAGTCTGTTGCAATAGATGCAGACGGTTTGCTCGTCGCAATCGGCGGAAGAGAGGGGGAACAGATCGGCATGGTGACCGTGTTCCAGGCTGACAGGCAGGATCCGAACCAATGGAGGGTTGTTTTTCAGAACCCCTTGCCTGGTGAGGTATCTGCAATCGCGATCAATGGCGGCCGACTTGCCGCTGCGGCGACACGTGAGGTACGCGTGTGGGATGTAGGGCGCCAGCAACTTACTCACAGGGTTCTCAATTCTGCCCCAGTCACAGCGTTGGGACTCAGCGAGGACGGCCAGCATCTTGTAATCAGCGTCGGGCCGCCTCAGTCTCCTATTATTCCGAGCCAAAACGACTTTGTTTCCGACATTCATTTGCTTGATGCGGGATCGCTCGTCGCGCTAGCCTGCGGAAGACTGCCCCGCAAGGGCCTGACACCCGCTGAATGGATGCGCTACATGGGCGATATCCCACTTCGACAAACTTGCCGGCTTCCATCCTGAAAGCGAAGCTAGCATTTCTCCGTAAAACCTGCTGCATTCGCTAAGCGCGTTCGTTCATTGGCGCATGGGCCATGGCCCGTTTGTAGAACTAAGCATCAGCTGACATCGGCCTGCCCGACTTCTGCTCTTACTGTGTCAGAAGAATCAATATGCTGTAAGTGCTTCTAGAATGTCAATGTGAGGGACGATGGGAGCGCGAGAACGATTCGACGAGTATATGGAGCATCTGTCGTTGTCACTGGGACATGCAGACCGAGTAGCCAGTCTCGAGGGCTACTGTACGGGATTGATGTTGCCGTCATGAGGTGAAGAGACAGCAACGGATCGGTTTCGACGCGCGCCCGGGCTTCCTTCCAGTCGCTTCGCGCGTTGTCGTTCTTCGCTTCGTCCTGCAGCCGCCGTTGTTCCGAATTGACCAGATGGCTGGCAACGCCAGCCGCGCTCAGGACCGCCGCGAAGGCGACGCCGACCAAAAAGTCACACAAGCGATCTCGCGCCCCCCAGCGCGAGCGTCGGAAAGCGCCTGATGCTTCTATTCCTTGCTCTACGGTCGATTGATCGGTTAATCGAATGATGTGGGGGACATGGATCACAGGACGACAGCTTGTAAGCGCCCTGTATGTGCGTCGACTGTCTCGCGACGAAATGGCAACCAAACTTGCCGTCGTCCGCGGTGGTACAAAGTGACACCGTCAGGCCCCGGACCGACAAGGCGACCAAGCTGATGGAGTAGGGAACTGAAAGCGCGACAACCCTCTAGAGAGCGTACGGGCAACGTGGTCACCAATGCGACTGGCGGGCACAGGCCGATCGCGCTGGTCAAGAACGAACAATTGGTGCGCAAGCTTGTGGCGTCGGATGCTGCCGCCCTCACTCATCGGGCAGCCGATACTCGATGGGTTCGTCGCTGACCCAGGCGCGGTGTGGCTCGATGCAGCAGCCGGGCCGGTCAACGGACTGAGCGCGGAGCCATCGCTCGATCTCGGCGCGCAAACTCAACCTCTCCATCAGCCAAGTGTATTCGCCCGCTATCGGCGCGACCTTGCCGGGTTGGAACCAGCCGCTCACCTGCGCCGACCAGATGTCGCGCGACTTGGCCCGACCGATCTCGTAGGGTACCCACAGCGAGCTATGGCTCTGCGACGTGTGGACGGCGATGAGATGCGTCGCGTTGAGGAGCGCCATCTCGACGATCGCCGCGATGATCGTCTCTTTGAAGGGGCTTGGGATATTGGCGCCGGCGATCGTCGGCAGAATCGGATCGTGGACGTCGAGCCAGTAGTCGAAGCCGTTAGCCACCGCGATCCAGGCGATGCGTTCGGCGATTGCCGCGTCGCAGCGCTTGTGGGAAACGAAGACGCATCACTCGACGACCTGTGGCTGCACGGTGTCGAGAGACCGGACATAGCCGTCGAACAGTGCGTGCAAGCGGGCGGAAGTTTCCGGAGATTCCGGACTCAACCTCCGGACGAGGTCGAGCAGCCGCCCGATGAATGTGACCCATTCCCTGTAGCCCACGGCGTCCTCAGGGAAGCGCTGCTCCAGACGTCCGGGCTCTGAGAATCGCTGTTTCTCGGGCCCTGTGAGCCCACGCCAAGCGAATCGGCTCATTTAAGTACCTCGTATTCACGTTGCAATTGGCTCGGCGCCACCGCCTTTGGTACTCTCGAGCCCTCCTGTGCACAGATGCGAGAGCGAGGCGTTGCGTCGACGACAGGGACGCCAAGAGGCCAGCGCTTGCATGCTTCGCGCAGTAGAGCATCGCGCGACCAGTTCCATACGCGCAGGACATCACCGTCGATGGAGATCAGCCAATCGATGCCGGGGCTGGAGAACTCGAGCCGCATGACGCGGCTTGGCGTTGGCAACTCTGCAAGGATCTTTCCCGTGGCCGTCTCGACGATGCGAATGCCGCTGTCACCGGCCGGCACAGCGAGAAGCGTATCGGTGGCATTGAACGCATAAGGTGGCTCGACTGGTCGCAGCTGACGAGGTGCGACTTCGCGAACCTGACGACGTTCGACATCTATGAGCCAGATGACTGCGGAATCGCCCGTTGCGACGGCAAATCTGCCGGACAAGGACGCGAACAGCTTCCGGATCGGTAGAGACTGCCCCGCCGAGTATGCGCCAATCGCTTCGCATGTGTGACTTTCGCTCTGCGCTGCACAAGCCTCGGGAGCAATCAAGCCGCTGCTGCGGCCCGGCGAGCACAAACAAAGGGTGGTCGTCGTCTTAACCAGAATTCTCGATGCCGCGGATAGGGCGGTAACCGCCGTCACGTCGTCATGAAACTCGAGTGCCGAGACTTCATCCCGCTTTTGCGGATCGCGGACGGTCACCTTTCTTGGCGCCTCCCGAGCGACGACGCGGCCGGCAGCGACGGCGACCTGTTCAGCGGAGGCAGCCAATTCGATGCGCCACACCATCTGGCATGTCGCCGTGCTCCAGCCGCGCAGAACGGCGCGACCACTTCTACCATGCCTTTCGGCAACGGTAGTGATCTCGCCGGGGACCGTACCGGGGAGCAGTTTATACACGATCTGAACATCATCCGGTTCGTTGGGGTGGTCTAGCGTCGCTGACTTGCACGGCGGTTCCCCTCCCGGCGTGACCACATGAACCTTCGTGGAACCGGAACCCCTCAAGAATATGTGGTCATCGTCAGCAGCGCGACCGTTCCGGATATCGGCATCGAGCGTAGCAAGGCGACGCAGTGACGACGATCCGTCCAGCGTCGAGGAGAAGAGATGGGTACGGCCCTTGTCCGACTTTGGCCAGAAAACCATTAGGCGTCCCCGACTTGAGACGACGACATTGCCGGTCTGAGCGATTTCTACCGGCAACGGCCGTGTCAGCGGGCTTACGGCGCTTACCACGCCGTCATCACCAAACGTATAAGCCACTCCCGTCCGCTTGTCGAAGACGGCGCCTCTCGTCACCGCGGAATGCACGGCAGTTGCCAAAAATAACAGTTCGTCGGCTAGCAGAAACTTCACTGTCCTGTCATGGCTCGTAACGGCCACCAAGCTTCCGGAGGGATCGAACGCAACGCCAACCGAAGACAATTCGTCCGGACGAGCGACAACCCACTCGCCTTTGGTGGATTTGGCAAGGCTGGCTGGGTCAATCGTTCTGTACTGAGCCTCGCGTGGCACGCCCTTGTCGGCATCGTAGATCGAGAGCCGCCCTTCCTGGTCTGCGACAGCGATTCTTGCGCCGTCCTGGGAGACGTCGAGCGCAAAGATTGAGCTCGGATGGACTTTCTGCCATCGCTGGACAAGCTTGCCACCGCTCCAGTCCAGAACAGTGAGTACGCCATCGATGCCGGCAACGACAAGACGATCGCCGCGAGATTGGACGCCGAAGATGCCGCTGAACACGTCCGTATCACCCTTCGCGACGTAGCGGGGATCGAGGATCGTTAGCAGCGGCGCCGCCGGCCAAGTGCCATCCCGGGTCGTGACCGGCAGCGTCATGATCTCGCCGTTGAAGGTGCCGGCGATGACTTGGTTGCGAGCGCGATCCAGCGTTAGTCCACCAATCCGCTCGCCCGTGAGTGCCTGCGCTATCACGTCCAGCGCAACGCCGCCATCCGCTTTGGAAACCATGCGAACATACCTGACGCCACGATCTGTTCCGATGACGAGCGCCTTCCCCTCATCGATTGGCACGATCGTGCGTATCCGCCCAGCCTGCAGCGGGAGGTTCGCAGCGCGACGGTCGCTCGCAATCTCAAGCACGTGCAAGATGCTATCGCGACCACCCGTGATGAGAAAATGACCATCGCCCGTGACCGCTGCAGCCTGAGTTTGCTCGGATTGACGCGTCTGCGAGAACCCTGACAGGACGCGCTCGATCGGCGCAAGCCGTCGCAAGATCCTGTACAGCACGTTCGTGGCTCGGGGATCAGATCCGTCGTGGACAGCGCTCGCGGCGTAGGCAAGCCCTCGAACGAGGTCCACACTTGCGGTGCCGCTCAAGGCTTCCGCCTGCTGAATCCAGGCGCTGACGCGGGCGCGCCGCTGATCCTCGAACGCGTTGTGACCCCAGTAGCCGGCAAGGCTTGCCGCAACGACGATCGCCAGGCCGAGAACCGCGAAGAGAGCACGGCGCCACCGCCGCTCGCTTCGGACTGAGGCGACATAGCTGTTCTCGATTGCATCGAGCGAACTTTCCTCACCGATCGCATCAGAGGTGAGGCGCGCGGCCAGCTTGCCGACTTCCTCCTCGAAGTCCCGTACGCTCCGCCAGGAGCGGGCCTCGGCGCGCAACGCTCGGCTGCGTTCGGGCTGTACCTCGGTAATACGCTGCCACAACGA
>JAHCKB010000305.1 GCA_026125985.1 Bradyrhizobium sp. | reverse complement strand
ATTGCCGGCGCGCCCACCAGCAGAACGATGAATTCGAGCGGCAGCCCCATCCGCCAGTAGTCGCCGAACTTGTAGCCGCCGGGGCCCATGATCAGCGTGTTGTTCTTGTGGCCGATCGGCGTGAGAAAGGCGGTGGAGGCGGCAACAGCGGCGGCCATCAGGAACGCATCGGGATTGGCGCCGAGCTTTCCGGCAATGGTGATGGCGAGGGGGCTGGCCATGACCATGGTGGCGAGATTGTTCAGCAAATCCGACAGCGCCAGGATCACCACCATGAAAACGACCAGAGTGAAGGCGGCCGATTGTCCTTGTGTCAGGGTCAGGATCAGATCGGAGACGACGCCGGTTCCGCCCAGATCCTCGAATGCCGAGCCAAGCGGCAACAGGCAGGCCAGCATGACGATGACGGGCCAGTCGACCTGATCGTAGAATTCCCGCGGCGAAACAAGTCCCGTCGCCGCATAGCCGGCGACCGCAATGGCGATCGCCGTCGTGAAGTACAGGAAGCCTAGACTTGCCGCCAGGATCGCGGCTGCGAAGAAGCCGAATGCGATGGCAGCGCGCCATGCCGCGAACGGTGCGATGCTTACCTCGCTGATCGACATGGCCCCGAACCAGCCGATCGCACGCCCAAGTGCTGTGCGCGGTCCGGCAAGGAGAAGCACATCGCCTGGCTCGATGGTGCGCTCGCTGAGTTGCTCGCGGAATGTGATCCCGCGGTGGGAAAGCCCTAGCAGCGTCACGCCGAAACGGGAACGCATCCGGACGGAAGCTGCGGACCGCCAGGCCAGGCGGGCGTCGGACCGTACGACGGCTTCGACGATCGTTGGGGCCGATAGCGCCTGCCGGCTCACTGTCCCCTTGTCGAATCCGTTTCCGTTCTCGGCGTTTTCGCGCGTTTCGTTGTCGCCGGCCTTTTCACGTTCCTTTTCCCTGGCCGTCCGATGCAGCGCGAGCGCCTTGATCAATTCGGCAATGCCGTCTCTCGATCCTTCCACGACGAGCACATCATCCTGAATGATGCGTGCAAACCGGGCGCGACCGGGAAGGCGTTTTCCCTCGCGAATCAGGCCGACCAGGAATACGTCCGCTTTTTCGATCTCGTCATCCAGCTCGGCCACCAGCTTGTCGATGGCAGGCGAGCCTTCCGACACGATCAGTTCCGCTTGGAATTCGTCCTCCTTCGAGGCTATCGGTTCCTTCCCGGCCTTTGGGATGAAACGCCATCCGATGCTTGCCACGAAGGCCAGTCCAGCGATCGCGACGGCCAGCCCCACAGGCGCAAAATCGAACATCTGGAACGGAGCGCCCAGCGCTTTCTCGCGGTAGCCGGAGGCGATGATGTTCGGCGGCGTGCCGATGAGGGTGATGAGGCCGCCGAGAATCGTCGCAAACGAAAGAGGCATCAATGTCAGGCCGGGAGGACGCCCGGCCTTGCGGGCGGCCTGTATGTCCAGCGGCATCAGCAGCGCGAGGGCAGCAACGTTGTTGATCACGGCCGACAGCGCGGCTCCGACAGAGCCGATGATGGCGATGTGGAGCCAGACCGGGCGATCTTCATCCACCAGCCGGGCGGACACGAGTCCGAGCACGCCCGAATTCTCGATTGCACGCGAAGCGATGAGGACGAGCGCGACAACCAGAACCGCAGGATGGGAGAAGCCCGAAAATGCCTTCGACTCGGGTACAAGGCCGAGGATCACTGCCGTAAACAGCCCGCCCGCAGCGACAAGGTCGTGACGGACGCGTCCCCACAGAAGCATGATCAGGATCGCGGCGAGCAGAATAAAGAACAGGACCTGCTGTTGCGTCATGCTCGCTCACTTTGGGAGGAAGTCGTCATGCCTGGCGGATCCTGCGACAATCGCTTTCGCCATGTTTCGCACAAGGCAGCTTGCGGGTGTAGGGGAACCCGGCTTTTCCCGGTGGAGGACAAAGAAATCGAACGCCTGGAACGAGAACGGTTCGCAGGAGCGGGGGGCAATCACGCGCAACACTTATGACACATTGGAGCGCAGCTGGATGCGTACAGAGTGCGTTTCGCCCCGGGCGGATCATGCGCCTGCGCGGCAGTTCCAGTCGGATTGCCTTCCCGTGAGGTCAAGCCTAGGTTTGGCGATCCGGTCACGCCAAACCTGCCACTGTCGGCTCTCTGTGGTAGACACAACGACAGGCTGCCATGACTGTCCTGGATCCAACACGCAATTTTGCGCATGGTGAGCTTGAGCGCCGCAGGGTACTGGCAGCGGCGCTGGGTGGAGGACTGGCGTTGTCGGGTATGGCCGCACCGGCGCTCGCTGCGCCGGGACTACGGGTCCTCCGATCGGCCGAGCAACTCGATCGCGCTTATGATTACGTCATCGTTGGTGCTGGCTCGGCCGGCTGCGTTCTCGCGCATCGGTTGAGCCGGGCTGGGCGGAGGGTGCTCCTTGTCGAGGGCGGCGGGCCGGCAACGCTTCCGACGATCGCCGATCCGCCGGACTGGCCGCAATTGCAGGGCGGCACGGTCGACTGGTGCTACTCGACGACCCCGCAACCGGGGCTGGGCAATCGCGTGGTTCCCTATCCTCGAGGCAAGGTGGTGGGCGGCTCCAGCACGATTAACGCGCTTGCCTACCAGCGCGGCCACCCCGCCGCATACGACCGCTGGCCGCCAGGATGGCGTTACGCGGACCTGTTGCCCTACTTCAAGCGTGCGGAGACGTTTTCCGGCGGGGCGAGCGACTGGCGCGGCGGCGATGGCCCGTTGCACGTGCTCTCGCTCGCCGATGTGCCGGATCGCAGCCCTGTTGCGGAAGCCTTCGTCCAGGCCTCGCAGGCGCGTGGTTTCCCTCCGACGCCGGATATCGGAGGGATGGCGACGACCGGCGTCGGCTGGAATCAACTCACCATCAAGGGCAACGTCCGCGACGATGCTGCGACAGCCTATCTCGCCAGCGTCGAAGGCGCAGGCGTGGACCTGCTGGTTCACGAGCGGGTGCTGGGTCTTGTGATCGAGCGCGGGAGGTGCGTTGGCCTGCGACTGAGCGGAACGATCGTGCGGCCGACCATGGAGGTTCTGCTGTGTGCCGGAGCGATCGACTCGCCACGCCTGTTGATGTTGTCGGGTATCGGGCCGGCCGACCAGCTCCGGCGCCTCGATATTCCGGTCGCAGTCGATCTGCCCGAAGTCGGTCAGCACCTCGAGGATCATCTGCTGCTCGCCGGCGTCGCGTTTGCTGCCCGGCGCGACGTGCCGCGCTCACGCTACAACCACGCCGACGCGCTACTGTATGTTCCGAACCGTGATCCGCGGGAGAGCCCGGACATTCTGGTGATGTGCGTAACGCTGCCATTCGTGCTGCCGGGCGTCGGCCCGCTTGCGTCGCCGGCCTATGTCCTGACACCCTGTTTGATGCGACCGTACAGCCGCGGCAGCGTGACGCTCGCGTCGAACGATCCGCTTGCGCCTGCGTTGATCGATCCGGCTTACCTCTCCGATCCGGCCGATCTCGATGTTCTCGTCGCGGGGGTGGAGCTGGCCCGGGACATCGGAAGCGCCGCCGCGTTCGATGACTGGCGGGCGCAAGAAATCTATCCAGGCCCCGGTTGGGCCGACGTTGCCCATCGGCGCGATTTCGTCATGCGGGCGGCGAATTCATTTCATCATCCTGTGGGAACATGCCGCATCGGCGCGGTCGTGGATGAAGCCTTGCGCGTCAGGGGCCTTGCGGGGCTTCGAGTCATCGACGCGTCAGTGATGCCCGGAATTCCTCAGGCGATGACCAACGCGGCGACGACGGCCATCGCCGAGCGGGCGAGCGATATCGTACTCGCCGGATAGGGTTCGTCCGGACGGGTCGGCACGCGCAGCATGGAGTTCTTCAACCGGAGTCACAGGGAGCTTGATATGATAGATCGAAAGTCTTCAGGCAAATTGCGCAAGCTGGCCGCGGCGAGCCTGGTCTCGCTCGCGACAGTTGCCCTGTCTCCACAAGTTTTCGCTGCGCCTGCCGCGCCAAGCCTGGTGGGAAGCTGGTCGGGTGTGCATACGGGCGGCGCCTATGTTGGCTCGCCCGGACATTCTCCCGACAAGTCCGAACCGACCTTCATCAAGCCCGGTCTCCTCTTCACCCTCACCATCAAGCAACAGAGCGACCGCGCCCTGATCGGTACATGGTCGACGCCCCGGAAAACGGAGCGGCTGGTAGGTGTGGTGAGGCTCGACAACAAGACAGTCGTTCTTGCCGATGAAGACACCCATTTCAGCGCGGTGCTGCTTGACGCAAACTCCATGGAATTTTGCGGGACCGAAGCGGGCGAGATATCCATTCTCGCCGCATGCCTTCTGCTCAAGAAGGATTGAGGTTTGGCGGGAGGGAGGAGCTGCAGAAGCCGCATTCTTGCTGTGCGTTGCGGCATGGCCGACGCGGTGCCGCTTCTGCTGCAATGCGGAAATGTTTGCCGGCGGCAGGTCGTGGTTTGATGCCCACCCGCACTCTCTGGTGCGAACTCATGCCGCAGGGATCGAAGTTCGTTAGGCCTGAAGTCCTCAGGAGTGGACTAGGGCCGTCGGATGGCAGTTCAACGAACCTCTATATTGCGGATCGTGTCCATCCTGGTGCAAGGTATACCACCGCTTCCGCCTTGAGAACCTAAGTCGGCGGAGCACGGGACAATAGCGGCGCAACAAGGCTCCGCGATACAGCGCAGGGAGGAGATGCGATGAACAAGGTCGACAATACCCCCAAGTCTAAAGTCGCGACACGGCGCAAGTTTCTCGGCGGCGCCGCCGTGGCCGGTGTGGCGACGATTGCCATGCCGCAAGTTTCGCGTGCGCAAACCGTAACCTTGAAAATGCAGAGCGGTTTCGGCGCCACCGACATCCTCAGCGACTACGGCAGGGATTACGTCGCCAAGGTCAACGAATTGGGCGGCGGCCGCCTGAAGATCGATTTTCTCAATTCCGGTGCCGTGGTGAAGCCGTTCTCGGTGATGGACGCGACCTCCACGGGCGTGCTCGACGGCAACTACAGTGTGCCGGCCTATTGGTATGGCAAGCATCGCGCCGCTTCGCTGTTCGGCACCGGTCCGGTTTACGGCACCAATGCCGACCAATACATGGGCTGGTTCTACTACGGCGGTGGTGACGCGCTTTATCGCGAATTGACCCAGGACGTGCTCAAGCTCAACGTGGTTGGCTTCTTCGCGTTCGCCATGCCGACCCAGCCGCTCGGATGGTTCAAAAACCCGGTTGCCGGTCCGGAATCCTTCAAGGGCCTGAAGTACCGCACCGTCGGTCTCGCGACCAACATGTTCCAGAAGATGGGCGCCAGCGTCGCGCAGCTGCCGGGTCCGGAAATTCTTCCGGCGATGGAGCGCGGCGTGATCGAAGCCTTCGAGTTCAACAACCCGACCTCCGACATGCGCTTCGGCGCCCAGGACGTGGCCAAGAACTACATGCTGTCCTCGTACCACCAGGCCAGCGAGTCCTTCGAGGTGACCTTCAACAAGGACGTCTACGACGGCC
>JAHCKB010000304.1 GCA_026125985.1 Bradyrhizobium sp. | reverse complement strand
ACCGATGGTCCCCAGGGCCAAATCGTTGGGCTCATGCGCAGCCTGTTCGGCGAGCGTGTCCTTACGACCGCAATTTTGAAGTCAACGGCTATCTCAGACGCGGGGTTGACCAAACAAACGCTGTACGAAGTCGGCCGCGAGAATTTCGTTCGAAGCACCTACGACCGCGCTCTTGAATCCCTCGATGGCGCGCATGCCGAGATCGAGAATCTTGTCAAAGAGGCATGGGGGAGGGCGGTGTGAACAAGCGACGTGACGCGCTCAAAGCCATGATGGCCCCAATCACCGCGCAGCCATCATCCGATGACCGGCAAACTCGCACCCCGGTCAAATCGGGATCGCTTAAGGCTATGGGACTCTCTCTGCAGAGCCTATCGCAGGATGCCGACGAAGCGAGAGCCCTACGTGAGCAACTCGCTGGTGGAGATCACGTGGTGGAGCTCGATCCCGCGCTGATCGATCCATCCTTTATTCGCGACCGGTTGGACGATGCGAAGGCTGCGGAGTTTGAGGCCTTTCAGGCCAGCATTGCTGAACATGGGCAACAAGTCCCGATTCTGGTGAGACCGAGCCCTCAAACGGAGGGTCGATATCAAGTTGCGTATGGGCATCGGCGACTAGAAGCGCTGCAGCGCCTTGGCCGACCAGTTAAGGCCATTGTCAAACACCTGAGCGACGAGCAACTCGTGGTGGCCCAGGGCCGAGAGAATCTCGAAAGGCGCGATCTCTCTTTCATCGAGCGCGCGCTCTTCGCAGCGCGGCTTGAGGATCACGGGTTCGCTCGGTCAGCGTTGACGGCGGCCTTGGCGGTCCACAAGGGCAATCTGTCGACCATGATCACGGTCGCGCGCAGCGTCCCAGAAGAGCTCATCGTCGCCATCGGTCCGGCCCCAAAGGTTGGCCGGCCTCGGTGGGAACAGTTGGCAGAACTTCTCCCAAAGACCGGCGACAGATGGCGCCAAGCGATCGTGTCACCTGGCTTCGATGCTCTTGAAAGCGACTCGCGCTTCGCCCGGGCCCTCAAGGCACTGTCACCTCGTCAGGCCAAAAAGACCAAACAGGTCATCAAGTCAGATACTGGCGCCCCCCTCGTGCAGATCGTGCAGGGAAAAGATCGCCTTCAATTCACGATCGAAGAGAAATCAGCGCCCGCTTTCGGATCTTACCTGATTGAACAGCTACCCGAAATCTACGCGGCGTTTCGACGCCGCGCCGATGTGTAAGCCGCGTTCCCGCAATACGAAGAAGGATTCATAGCGGCAAAAGAAAAGGCCCCCAAACGTTTCCGTCCGGAAGCCCTCTCTCGTCTGTTTGGCGACTGACAGAGAATCACTTCCGCGAATCGCAGTCAAGTGTCTCGTGAGAGACGGCGTCGTTTTGGCGAGCCGATTTCCTTTGCCCTGAAGAGGCAAAGACATGCAGTCACACGCTCCAACGACGCCCTTTGGGCGGCGATCACTGACGCTTGCCCACGTGGCAAGCCAAATGGTGGCCACCACGCGGCCACCCGAGAAGGTCGTACACAAATGGAAGATCTTTCACGCCATCTGCACGGCGCGGCCGCGGCTGGGTGTGTCCGAGCGTTCGCTCTCGGTTTTGAACGCGCTTCTCACCTTCCATCCTGAGACCGCGCTCACGGGAGAGGACGATCTGATCGTCTTCCCGTCGAATTATCAGTTGTCGCTGCGGGCGCATGGGATGCCGGCATCGACATTGCGGCGTCACCTTGCTGTACTCGTCGATGCTGGCTTGGTCGTTCGGCGCGATAGTCCAAACGGCAAGCGCTATGCTCGCAAGGGCAGCGCCGGCGAGATCGAGCTGGCCTTCGGCTTCGATATCTCGCCACTGGTTGTCCGATCGGAGGAATTCGAGAGCCTGGCGGCGGACATTGAGGCAGAAGCGCGGGCGCTAAAGCTCGTCCGTGAGCGGATCACGCTGTGCCGGCGCGATATAGGCAAGATGATCGCAACCGGTATCGAGGAAGGCGTCCCGACCCGTAGGGGAGGGCAGGGGCCGGCCGATTGGCAGGAGGTCCACGCCGCCTTCCGCTCGATCATCGACCAGATTCCGCGCACGGCAACGCGGCAAGAACTCGAGCCGATCGCCGAAGAGCTGTCACAGCTTGCCGATGATGTGCTCAATCTTCTGGAAACACATATCAAAACCAAGAATCCTAGCGCCAATGAGTCCCATTCTGAGCGCCACATACAGAATTCAAATACAGACCCCCTTATTGATCTTGAACCTAGCCTTCGAGAAGGCAGGGCGGCGAGGGCTGAGCCAACACCCCAAGCACCGAGGGTGGCGGAAGGGACCTATCCGTTGGGAATGGTGCTGAGCGCCTGCCCCGATATTGTCGATTACGCCAAGGGCGGGATTTCGAACTGGCGGGATTTCCTCGCCACCGCCGCCGTGGTTCGATCGATGCTCGGAATTAGTCCGAGTGCCTGGGAGGAGGCGCAAACGATCCTCGGTGAGACGCCGGCTGCGATTGTTGTCGCGTGCATTCTGCAGCGTGGCACGGCGATCAGGTCCGCCGGCGGTTACCTGCGCGGTTTGACTCGAAAAGCGGAGGCCGGAGAGTTCTCGCTCGGCCCGATTTTGATGTCGCAGATCAATTCGCACCTCAACGAAAAGCGGCGGGCGTGACGTAATGGTCGACCTCATCTTCACCTCCTCGCTTTGCCTGGCATTCTTGAGCTTTAGCCATGGACGCACTTGGCTGCGAGCAGGTGATCGAGCGCCCCGGGGGTCGCGGAAAACTGAAACTGCGCGGCCGTTCCGCAGTGCTCGGTCTCTCCGCGCGGGCCGCACGCATCCTGGGAATCGCCAAGACGATCGTACTCGTCAGGACAGGTCGGCGCTTCCGAAATGTCGTCCGTCGGCAAATGTGCGAAACGCCGCGATGCTCACATGGCCGTCCTTTTGGTTGCGCCGACCGAAGATCCGGGCACTGGCGGCGATGGCAGGTCGTTCTCCCGTTCGGGCTGTCGCTCCCGGTTGCATGGCTGGATTCCTATGGCCGTCGACGGCACGTCGGCCCCTGGAGCCAAGAATTTTCCCCTGCCGGTTTCCCCCGCAAGCGGGGACCCCGACCAGCATTCCTCGCGCATGCGCCTGCAGCGCCAAAATTCGTGGCTCCGGCCGGGGCGCAGCGCTGCGCTTGCCCTCCGCTCGCCTCTGGCGGCTCCGGCTCTGTTTCGTCTTCCCGGCCATGAACGGATCGCCATCGCAACGGGGCACAGCCCCACAAGATGGAGAAAGATAATGCGCAATATCGCCGAATTCACTCTCATCGGTCGGGTCGGAACCATCAAGCAGGTCGGCAAGACTGTTCGCGTCAGCATCTGCGCCAACTACCCGTTCAAGGACGACAAAGGTCAGTGGAAGGACGACGCGCACTGGAACGAGGTCACAATCTTCACAAAGGCGATCCAGTCTTACGTGAACGAGCACATCAGCAAGGGAGACTTGGTCCACGTCCGCGGGCGACTTCGGCAGAACAGCTTTGAGCGCGACGGCCAGCGGGTTTACACCGTCGATCTCATCGGTCTGGAGTTGGGCCGGCTGGCGCAAGCCAGCGAGCGCGTCGCCGCATAGCGGATCGGCGGGGAGGTTTTGGCCTCCCCGCCGCTTTCCGCCTTCCGGTTGTGCTAATTTCAGTATGGCAATTTGCGTGATCGCGTCTGACGCGCAAGGCTACGCTCGGCTTGATTTTTCTTTTCGATTGCGGAAACCAACTCATCGTAATCGATACCGCTTTTATTCAGCGCACGACGGGCATCGGTATCGTTGAAGCCAAGCAATTCGAATACACTCATATTGAGGCTCGATGCGATGCGTTCGATGGTTCGGAGCGTCGGATTTCCTCTACCACGCACCATCGTGTAGTAGGTGCCGCGCGCAAGGCCTAGCTTTCGCTGGAAGCGTTCCGTCCCACCGTTCTCGATTTCGAGTTGCTGGAGCCGGGCTGCAAGCATTTCACTCAGAACAGAATGATCGGTCGCCTGGGGTTTGCGGACTGGTGACATGGTAGGTTGGCTTTCGGGTCCACCGGGAGAAACGCCGGGGAACATACACCAAGCCCGAGGTCCAGTATATTGGACGTTGGAGAATTTTACAGGCAAATCTTTGAAACGACTCATCTTGCCGCCCGAGTATCCCTGATGTCCGCGCGGCGTCCGGCCGTGGGGCTAACCTGCCGGTGAAGCAATCTCAGCGGGTCGATACCCGCCCGCTCGGCTATGAGCTCGATGTAATCGAGGCTGGGATTGGCTGCCGATGTCATCAAGTGGAAATAACTCGATCGCGGAATGCCAAGCCGCTCCGCGAATTCCCGCCGGCTCAGCCCCGATTCCAGCCTGAGCGCTTCCAATCCTGCGTGGAACGCACTCCGCAAGGTGCTGCCTTGCGCTGCGTGAGCTGCCTTTCGGCGGCAACACTTCTCACCCATCGCTGATTCCTCGCAGTTCCAAACGCAAACGGTTCCGCCGCTCCGCCGGTCAAGCCTCCATGTTGGACGGCCGGTCAACATTCAATATAATAGACGGATTCGATTCAACCAAGAGAGGTGCGTTCGGACAAAGAAAAACCCGGCAGAGCCGGGTCTCTCATGAGGATGAACGGGCTGGCGACGCCAATCGCCAACAATGCCCCTATCGCATAGAGGCATTTTAGCCCGCGCCATCCGACAGTTCAAGGGGACTCGCGTTTTTACGCCACGGTCTTTGTTTGCCCGCGCTCTCGCTAACGAGAGGACGCGAATGGAGATGCTTGACCAAAATCCGATTACGCCGTTTGGGCGGCGACCGCTGTCGCTCAGTACCGTCGAGGCGCAACGCGGCGTGAGAGAATTCCCCGAGGGCAAGCCCGCGCACAAATGGCAGGTGTTCCGAAACATCTGTGAGGCGCGGGCATCGCTCGCCATCTCCGATCGCGCGCTTATGGTTTTGAACGCACTGCTCTCGTTTCATCCCGACACAGTATTGACTGCCGGCGCGACCGATCTGGTCGTGTTTCCCTCAAATCGGCTTCTTGCCTTGCGCGCGCATGGGATGGCAGCCTCGACCTTGCGCCGCCATCTTGCGGCGCTTGTCGATCACGGACTCGTTCTCCGAAGGGATAGTCCGAATGGCAAACGCTACGCACGCAAGACGCCTTCCGGCGATATCGAACAGGCGTTTGGCTTCGATCTCGGACCGATCGTGGCCCGATCCGACGAATTCGCTGCCGCGGCCGAAGCCGCCATCGCCAAGCGCCAGGCGCTCGGCATTCTTCGCGAACGGATGACCTTGGCGCGGCGTGACATCGCCAAGATGATTGCGACTGGTGTGGAGCAGGGTGTCGCCGCCGATTGGGCCTCCTATCATCGGACGTTCCGAGAGATCCTGACCCGGCTTCCTCGCGTCCCGAAATGTGAGATTCTTGAGCCCATCGTTGTCGAACTAGTGAGCTTGGCAAAAGCGATCGTCAAAGCTCTCGAACAACACCTTGATCCGATCGAGCCCGTCCCGCCAATTTCATCGGCCGATCGGACTCAGAACTCA
>JAHCKB010000303.1 GCA_026125985.1 Bradyrhizobium sp. | reverse complement strand
TGGCGCTGCAATGGGCCGCCATGGTCGAGGACGGCAGCCGCGACTTCGGCGCCTCCAAGAACTCCGGCGAGCGGGTGCTGTCGCAGGAGGAAATCGACAACCTGCTCGGCTTCACGGCGGGCGAAGTCAGTCTCGACGACAACTCCGGCATCCGCGCCATCATCGATTCGGCGATGGTGTCCTACGAACGCCTGCCGATGCTGGAAATCGTCTTCGACCGCCTGGTGCGGCTGATGACGACCTCGCTCCGCAACTTCACCTCCGACAACGTCGAAGTCTCGCTCGACCGCATCACCTCCGTGCGCTTCGGCGACTACATGAACTCGATCCCCTTGCCCGCCGTGCTTTGCGTGTTCAAGGCGGAGGAGTGGGAGAATTTCGGGCTGGCCACCGTCGATTCCAGCCTGATCTATTCCATCATCGATGTGCTGCTCGGCGGCCGCCGCGGCGAGACTTCGCTGCGTATCGAGGGCCGGCCCTATACGACGATCGAGACAAACCTGGTGAAGCGTCTGATCGAGGTGGTGCTGGCCGACGCCGAGCAGGCGTTCCGGCCGCTGTCGCCCGTCACCTTCTCGATCGATCGCCTTGAGACCAATCCGCGTTTTGCCGCGATCAGCCGGCCCGCCAATGCGGCGATCCTGGTGCGGTTGCGCATCGACATGGAAGAGCGCGGCGGCAACGTCGAACTGCTGCTGCCCTATGCGACCATCGAGCCGATCCGCAGCGTGCTGCTGCAGATGTTCATGGGCGAAAAATTCGGTCGCGATCCGATCTGGGAAGGCCATTTTGCCACCGAAGTTGCGCAGGCCGAAATCTCGGTCGATGCTGTGCTGTACGAAGCCGACATTCCGCTGAAGCAGTTGATGGCGCTGAAGGTCGGCGACACGCTGCCGCTCGAGATGAAGCCCGATGCGCTGGTCACCGTGCGCTGCGGAGACGTCAAGCTGACCGAGGGCCGGATGGGGCGGGTCGGCGACCGCGTCGCGATCCGCGTCACCAAGCAATTGCGAAAACCGAAGACGACGCTCGCGATGTTCGAGAAGGCAGACGAGCAAACCAAGATGCTGGAGGCACAATGAACCACGCCCTGGGGTTGGCGATCGAGAGTCTGGTGGCAGTACTGCTGCTGCTCACGATCGGCTACTGCATCCTGCTGAACAAGCGGCTGCAGCGGCTGAAGGCGGACGAGCATTCGCTGAAGGCGACGATCGGCGAACTGATCACTGCCACCGAAATCGCCGAGCGCGCGATCGGCGGGCTCAAGCACACGGTGCGCGACGTCAACGAAAATCTCGGCAGCCAGCTCGCAGCGGCGACCCAGATGGCGGGGCACCTCAAGCACCAGCTTGCCGAGGGCGACGCGGTGATCCGCCGCCTTTCCAAGATCGCCATTGCCGCGCGGCCTTCGTCCGAGCAGCGCGAGGAAGCGCCGATGCCGGTTGCTCCCGCAGCCGCGCCGCGCTCGCAGTCGGCGAGGGCGGTCGCTGAGGCCGCGCAGGCATTCTCTGAACGCCGAAGGGCTAACGGCCTCGCTGCATGAAATCGTTCCGCGACATCCGTGTCATTCCGGTCGTACTGGTTGCGATCTTCGGCCTTGTGGTGCTGAAGGTCGCGGGCCTCGTGCTCGATGGCGGATATGTTTTCGACTACCAGCGGAGCGGGCAGACTGTGAAAGAGGCCTCCTGGGCGCAGGAGATGCTGAATTATCCCGGCGGTCCGAAGGGCGATCCGGCTGACATCACCGGTTCGGCGGCCGCGAAGAAGGAGGAGGCGCCGAAACCCGCCGCGCCGGCGACGGAGCCGGCCAAGCCCAGTGGCGTCGTGGTGTTTCCCGATCAGAGCCCGAGGGTGTCGGAATCCGAGCGTGCCATCCTGGAGCGGCTGCAGTCGCGCCGCCAGGAACTGGAGCAGCGTGCCCGCGAGATCGAAATCCGCGAGAGCCTGCTGAAGGCAGCCGAGAAACGCATCGAAAGCAGGGTCGAGGAGATGAAGGCGCTCGAGGCCAAGTCGTCGACCTCGGCCGGCCAGCGCGGCGAACAGGATGCCGCGCGCTTCAAGGGCATCATCACGATGTATGAAGGCATGAAGCCGAAGGACGCCGCCAAGGTGTTCGACCGGCTGGAAATGAGCGTGTTGATAGAGATCGCTTCGCAGATCGCCCCGCGCAAGATGAGCGACATCATGGGCCTGATGCAGCCGGAAGCCGCCGAGCGGCTGACGGTGGAACTGGCCCGCCGCGCGGGCGCCGGTGGCGAGAAGAACCAGGCGGCAGAACTGCCCAAGATCGAAGGCAAGATGCTGAACCAGAAGACAAACTGACGAGCATCATTAACAGACCCTTAAGCCCGCCAATTCTACAGTCGCAACCGGCGGAAACCGTCCGCCGCCGACCGGATCGTTGACGCTGATGACACGCCTGGCGCGAAGGGAAATCCGCTCGCTCCGCCGCGCCGCGGCGGGGATCGCCAGTTGCTGCCGTAATGCGCTGCTTGCGGCCGTTCTCGCGATACCGGTTGCAGGCGGCTCGACTGCGGCGCATGGCCAGGCCGATCCGGTGCGGGGAGAGGCGGTGCTTGAGGCCGATCCCGGCGGCTTTGCCCGCCTTACGATAAAGCTTGCCGAAGACGTCGACACCCAGGTGACGGCGGCAGGCCAGATCATGGTGATACGATTCAAGCGGCCGGTGGCGATTGCCATCGGCAAGATCGCGGACGCCGTACCCGGCTATGTCTCCTCCGCCCGCATCGATCCCGACGGCACGGCGATCCGTCTGTCGCTGGCGCGGCGGGTAACGATCAACACCATGACCGCCGGCGAGCGGTTGTTTGTGGATCTGTTGCCGGACTCCTGGAGCGGGGCGCCGCCGTCGCTGCCGGGCGAGGTCGTGCGCGAGCTTTCCGAGCGCGCCCGTGCGGCCGAGCGGGCGCTCCGTCAGCAGAAGGCCGACGACATGGCGCGAAAGCGTCCGCCGGTGCGCGTCAAGGCTTCCGTGCAGCCGACCTTCGTCCGTTTCATCTTCGAAATGCCCGATGGCGTCGGCGTCTCCTCGGTACTGAACGAACAGAAGCTGTCGCTCCGCTTCAATGCGCCGCTCACCTTCGATCTTGCCGATGCCAAGGTTGCGGCGCCGCCGAATGTCGCCTCGATCAATCAGCGCATCGAGGGTGAGAAAAGCGTGGTCGAGGCCGAATTGATCGGCGACGTCGATGTGCATTCCTTCCGCGAGGAGAGGAGCTATATCGTCGACGTCGGCTTCCAGCGGGAGGACAAGGCTCCCGCCGCACTGCCGAAGGCCTCTTCCGAAATGCGCGCCCCGATTCCGTCAGTGCCGGTCGCCGCACCTCTTGCGGCGATGGGGCCAGCGCGGGAAGCTCTGGCGAACACCGAGGGTTCCGGGCCGCAGACCGCGGCGGAGCCTGCCGACCTGCCTCCGCCGACCTCGGAGTCGATCGCCAAACAGGCAAATATCCACATCGAGGGCGAATCCGCCGCCAAACCTGCACCTGCCGCCGAGCCGGAGAAGCAGCAGGTCGCAGAAAAGCCGCCAGCTCCCGCCGAGCCCGCAAAACCGGTCGCGGCGGCCGCTCCCGAAAAGCCAGCGATCCCCGAAAAGCCGGCGCCCGCCCAACAGCCGGCCCCCGCCGCGACGACGATGCGGCCGGCCCCCAAAGCCGAAGCGCCGCCAACGGAAGCGCCGAAGGCCATGCCTGCGGCGCCTGCCGCCGCTCGCCCCACTGATGCAGCCGACAAGTCGTCCGTCGTCGCCCAGCGCGACGCCGACGGCTTTCGTGTGACGTTCTCCTTTGCCACCGTGACGCCGGCTGCGCTGTTCCGGCGCGCCGATACTGTATGGCTGGTGTTCGATGCGCCGCATCCGGTGAACATCGATCCCATCCGCAGCAAGGGCGGCGCTCTGGTTGCCGAAGTGAACAGCCTGTCGATTCCCAAAGGCCAGGCCGTGCGAATTCGCCTCAACCGCCCGCAATTGCCGTCGCTGGCCGGCGAAGCGAGCGGCGCCGGTTTCGTGTGGACGCTGACCTTCGCCGATACCATGCATGCGCCGTCACTGCCGCTGGTGGCGGTTCGCAACATCACTGAACCTTCGCTCGCCAATGTCTCGATTCCGCTCGCCAATCCAGGCCTTCTGCACAAGTTCAGCGACCCCGATGCCGGCGACACGCTGTTCGTCGTTACCGCGTTGCCGCCGATCCGAGGCCTGATCAAGCGCCAGGATTTCGTCGAGCTGACGCTGCTTGAATCGATCCACGGTGTCGCTGTGCGTCCGAACTCCGACGACGTCACAGCCGACATCGCCACCGACAAGATCAGGCTGGGCAAGCCCGGCGGCCTGACACTGTCTTCGGCCGACGTGGCGGCGGAGCGCGCCGCGACGGCGGCGCGTTCGCCTTTCGACATGGAGGAATGGCGCAAGAACCAGGCCGCTCCCTTCATCCCGCGTCAGGACGAGCTCATGCACGCTACCGCGAGCGCGACGACGTCGGCCGAGCAGAAACTGCGGGCGCGCATGGAGCTTGCACGCTTCTACATGGCGCGCGGCATGTATCATGAAGCCAAGGGCGTCGCCGACTTCGTGCTCGACGATTCCAAGCCCGGCTTCGAAGACCCCGGCGCGCTGATGTTGCGCGCAGTCGCTCACATTCTCATCGGCCGTCCGAACGCCGGTCTGCACGACCTCGCCAATCCCGTGATCGGCGCAAACCACGATTCGCAGCTGTGGCAGGGCCTCGCCAAGGCGCGGCAGGGCAAATGGGCGGAAGCGCGCGAGAAGTTCAAGAACGTCGAATTTGCCATTGCCTCGCTGCCGCCGGAGCTGCAGCGGTTTGTGCTGATCGGCGCAATGCGCGCTTCGCTGGAGGTCAAGGATTATGCCGGGGCGGCCCGTCGGCGCAGCGATCTCGATGTGGTCGGCGTTCCTGCGGAGCTGCGGCCGGCGATGGCGGTGTTGCGCGGCTGGCTCGCTGAAGCTCTCGGCTACGATCGCGACGCCATGAACGACTACTGGACTGCGATCTCGTCGAGCGACCGGGCATCCGCCGCCGAAGCCAAGCTGCGTGACATCATGCTGCGGCAGAAACGCGAGGAGGTCACGCAACCGGACGCGCTGCGCGAGCTCGAAACGCTGTCTGTGAGCTGGAGAGGCGATGCGGTCGAGGTGAAGGCGCTGCAACTGATGGCCGACATCTATGCGCAGACCGGGCGCTACAACGACGCGCTGGTGGCGGTGCGAACGGCCACGCAGCTGCAGCCGAACTCCGAGGTGGCGCGGCAGGCGCAGGACATGGCGGCGGCGCTGTTCTCCGACCTGTTTCTCTCGGGCAAGGGTGACGACCTGCCGCCGGTCGAGGCGCTGGCAATGTTCTACGAGTTCCGCGACCTGACCCCGATCGGGCGGCGCGGCGACGAGATGATCCGCAAACTGGCCGACCGCCTGGTGGGGATCGACCTGCTCGAACAGGCCGCCGAACTCCTGCAGTATCAGATCGACAAGCGGCTCGAAGGCGCCGCGCGCGCCCAGGTCGCCGC
>JAHCKB010000302.1 GCA_026125985.1 Bradyrhizobium sp. | reverse complement strand
TTCCCGCCCCGCCGCTCTACCGATCTCAGCGGCGTTGGGCATGGCGGCGCGGTGCAGGGCATCGGCCAGGCGCTGTTCGAGCTGGCTGCATATGAGGCTGACACCGGCCAGGTTCTCACGGGATCGCTGATGGACTACGCGCTGCCGCGCGCCGGCGACATTCCTTCGTTTGAGGGCGCATTGACGCAGGACTTCCCCAGCCACGCCAACCGTCTCGGCGTCAAGGGCGTTGGCCAGGCTGGTGCCATCGCGTCATCGGGAACGATCATGAACGCCGTGATGAACGCGCTGGCGCCGCTCGGCGTGACGCATCTCGACATGCCCGCCACGCCGGAGCGGGTGTGGCAGATGATCCGAAGGGCGCGAGGAGCTAGCGCGGATCGATCGGCGTAAGCGCCGAGGCGCGCGCCTCGATCGCTTCACCGGCGGCAAGGCAGACATCCTCGCGGAAGCGTCCCGCAATCACCTGCACGCCCACAGGCTTGCCGTCGGCAATTCCGGTCGGCACCGAAAGCGCTGGAAACCCGAGCGCGGGAATCGCCAGCAGAGGGCGCTGTGCGTCGATCAGCGCGCGCACGACTTCGGCGTCCTCCTGATCCTGGCCAAAGCGGAACGGCAGTTGCGCCGACACCGGCAGGATGATGATCGGATAGCGCTCCTGAAAGAGCTGCCATGCCCGGATGATGCCGAGCCGCTGCTCGAAGCAGGCGAGCACCTGGTCGCCGTCAAGCTCCGGCGCGTAGGCGAGATGGCAGTCGAGATTGTAGCGGCTCTTCGCGTCGCCGAACTTGCGGATCAGCGGCGCCAGCCCCCGCCGCTCTTCGTTGATGACGAGGCGGTGCCAGACATCCGCGGCTTCCGCCAGCCGCGGCGGCTCGATTTCCTCGACGGCATATCCGGCTTCCGACAGCCATCGTCCAGCGGCCCTTACCGCGGCTACCACCTCCGGCGCTTCGTCGCCGAACGGCGATGGTGCAATCGCCACTCCGAGCGGTCGTGGCAATTCCGGTCCGCTCAGCGGCACCGGCATCCAGTTGCCGTCGCGCATGTCGGGCTGTGCCATAGCCGATAGCGCGAGCCGCACATCGGCGACCGTGCGCGCCAACGGTCCCTGCACCGACATCAGTTGCGCGGTGATCGGACGATCCGTTGTCGCGGAGGGATTGAAGGCGGGAATCCGGCCGGGAGTAGGGCGCAGGCCGGCGACGCCGCAGGCATAGGCGGGATAGCGGATCGAGCCGCCGAAATCATTGCCGTGCCCGATCGCGCCCATGCCCGATGCCACTGCGGAGGCCGCCCCGCCGCTGGAGCCGCCCGGCGTCAGGGCCTTGTTCCAGGGATTGCAGGTCGCGCCATGCAGGTCGTTGTCGGTGAACCAGCGGTGCGAAAAGGCGGGCGTGTTGGTGCGGCCGACGATGACGGCGCCGGCTTTGCGCAGATTGGCGACCACGGGGCTGTCTTCCGTCGCGATCACATTGCGGAACTCGACGACGCCGTTGGTGGTGGCGCAACCGCGCTGGTCGACATTCACCTTGGTCGTGACGGGCACGCCATGCAGCGGGCCGAGCCGGTAGCCGGCACGCACCGCCGCGTCAGCCACGTCGGCAGCCGCCAATGCCTCTTCGGTAAGCACTTGCACGATCGCGTTCAGCGCCGGATTGACGTGAGCGATGCGCTTGAGTGTGGACTGCACGGCCTCGCGGCTGGAAACCTCTCCCGCCGCGATGCCGCGCGCGAGATCGTTCGCCGACCAACGCCACAGATCCGATTTCATCTCTCTATTCCTCCGGCCATCGCACCACGTTAGCCCGCAAGCCACGCCGCGGCGATGGGTGCAAGGGCAGGGTGCCAATGCCGGATGTAGGAGCGCGAAGATAAAGACGCCGGCGGAGCTTGATGAGTGCTGCGGTCAGCGGCGAGAGGCTGGCTGGGGAACCTGGATTCGAACCAAGACAAACAGAGTCAGAGTCTGTTGTGCTACCGTTACACCATTCCCCAATGGATTATCCAGTATAATCAATGGCTTGTTTGGCCATCCGGACAAATCGCATGCGGCGGGAACAGGACAAATCACTGCCCGCTGGTGGCAGGGTTCTACTCGCTTGGTCCGGCTCTTGGCAAGCGCGGAAGCGGGGGCTCTTGTGGCCGGTCGGGGTCCCCGCGCATTGGGAATTTCCGCAAGGAGCCGTCGACGCGCCGAGGGGCGCAGCCCAACGTGAAGGCAGCGTCGCGATCCACGTCGTACGTACGCTTTCGCGCCGGAAGCGTAGCGCCCGCCGCGTGCCACCACGGCTGATATTGCGTCGCCACGCCGCTGTACCGCACAACTTGCCGGGCCTTTGCGGGCATGCAATGCTTGCGCTACCAAACAAGAAGGAAGACGGACGCCGCCGCCGATTTGCGGCCGGTGAACTTGGGAAGCCCGTCAAGGGCGCGTGTTTTGGGAGACGATTAGATGAAATTCAGGCATATGCTCGGGCTGTTCTCGGCTGCCGCGATGTCGCTCACGCTGACCGGCGGGGCGCTCGCGCAACAGACCGTCAAGATCGGCGCGATCTTTCCCTTTAGCGGCAATGCCGCCAGCGCCGGCAATCACGCCAAGGCGGCGCTCGAAGTCGCCATGGACATCATCAACAATGAACATCCGGAACTGAAGGATTTCCCGCTGGCCAAGGGCAAGGGGCTCACCGGCCTCGGCGGCGCCAAGGTCGAGGTGGTGTTCGCCGACAATCAGGGCACGCCTGCTGCCGGCCAGAACCAGGCGCTGCGCCTGATCACCGAAGAGAAGGTGGTTGCGCTGACCGGCGCCTATCAGTCCGGCATCACGCTGACCGCCAGCGCCATTGCCGAGAAGTACGGCATTCCCTTCGTCAACGGCGAGTCCGTGGCGGCGGGCCTCACCGAGCGCGGCTTCAAGTGGTTCTTCCGCACCACGCCGATCGCCTCCGACTTCGCCCGCGAGTACTACAATTTTCTCACCGACATGAAGGCGGCCGGCGCCAAGACCGACAGCGTCGCGATCGTGCATGACAACACCGAGTACGGCACCTCGGTCTCGAACACCATCACGAGCGCGTTCAAGTCAAAGGGGCTCTCCAACATCATCGATGTTGCCTATCCGGCCAACGCCACCGACGTGCAGAGCCAGGTGCTGCAGCTCAAGGAGAAGAAGCCCGACGTCGTGATCATGATCACCTACACGTCGGACGCGATCCTGTTCGCCAAGACCATGCAGGCGCAGGACTACAAGCCGCCGATGCTGCTCGCCGACGACGCCGGCTATTCCGATCCGTCCTTCCTGAAAGCGGCCGGTAGCATCTCGCAGGGCGTCTTCAACCGTTCGTCCTGGAGCCTCGGCCCGCCCGGCTCGCATACCGCCATCATCGCCAAGATGTACAAGGACAAGAGCGGCGACGAGATGGACGACACGGCAGGTCGCCAGATGACCGGCTTCCT
This sequence comes from Bradyrhizobium sp., assembly GCA_026125985.1. Lineage (GTDB taxonomy): Bacteria > Pseudomonadota > Alphaproteobacteria > Rhizobiales > Xanthobacteraceae > Bradyrhizobium. Next base: position 2,115 of record JAHCKB010000302.1, on the reverse strand, counting down.
GGTGCTGATGGAAGCCATCAACCGCGCCGGCTCCACCGAGCCTGCCAAGATCCAGGCGGCGCTGAAGGCGACCGACCTCAAGCCTGACCAGCTCGTGCTCGGCTACAAGGGCGTCAAGTTCGATGAGAAGGGCCAGAACACGCTTGCTTCCGGCGTCATCATCCAGCTTCAGGACGGGGCGAACTACGTGACGGTCTGGCCCAAGGCCAACGCCATGAAGACGCCTGTCATGCCCTACAAGGGCTGGTGACATCATTAACGAGGGCGGGACTCATCGTCCCGCCTTTCCCGTTGCCGTCCATGCCGCATTCCCCGACCATTGCCTGAATCGGAAAGCGTAAGATGTCGTTCGTCATCGTTCAGGTGATTGTCGGCGGGTTGCTGCTTGGCGCCGTCTACGCACTGTTCTCCTCGGGCCTCACTTTGGTGTGGGGCATGATGAACGTCGTCAATTTCGCGCATGGCGATTTCGTCATGCTCGGCATGTACGTCGCCTTCGTGGTCTATACGGTGCTGGGGGGAGGGCCGCTGATCGGCGCGCCGCTCGCCATGCTCGTGCTCGCGACGCTCGGCGTCATCGTCTACTTCGCGCTGATCCGCGACATCATGAAAGGGCCGATGCTGGCGCAGATCCTCGGCACCTTCGGGCTCGCGCTGCTGCTGCGCTATTCCGTGTTCTGGTACTTCGGCTCGAATTTCAACACCCTGCCGTCGAACCTGGTCGGCGGCACCTTCGACTTCTTCGGCATTCGGATCGAGGCATCGCGACTGCTCGCAGGCGTCGTGGCGCTGGTCGTGACGCTGGCGCTGCATCTGTTGCTGACGCGCACGGCGCTCGGCTCGAAGATGCTGGCGGTGTCCGAGGATGCCACCGCCGCGCAGCTCATGGGCATCCGGCCCGACACCATGCAGGCGATCGCCTGGGCGATCGCCGCAGGGGCCACGGGAATCGCCGGCGCGCTGATCGCCACCTTCTTCTATATCGTGCCGACGGTGGGCGAGACGCTCGGCATCGTCGCCTTCGTCACGGTGTCGCTCGGCGGCTTCGGCAGCGTGCCCGGCGCTCTGGTGGCGGGCCTCTTGATCGGCGTCATCGAATCGCTGTCGGGCTATCTCATCAGCGCGGTCTACAAGGACGCCGTGGTCTATGCGCTGTTCCTCGGCTTCCTCTGGTTCAGGCCGCAGGGCCTGATGGGCAAGACGTGATGCGCCGCGCGATCTGGATCTCGGTCATACTGGCGGTCATCATCGCCTATCCACTGCTGTTCTCGACCCCGTTTCAGCAGCGTCTGGGCGCGCTGGTGCTGCTCTATGCCATCGCGGCGTCCGCCTGGAACATCGTCGGCGGCTATGCCGGGCAGGTTTCGGTCGGCCACGTCGTGTTCTTCGGCTGCGGTGCCTATGCGGCGATGGGCGTCTACCACCATTTTCAGCTGTCGCCGCTGGTCGGCATTCCCGTCGGAGCGGCCGTTGCCGTCGGCATCGCCGCGGTCATCGGCGTGCCGACGCTGCGGCTCGCCGGGCACTATTTCAGCATGGCGACGATCGCCGTTGCCGAACTAGCGCGCCTCATCGTCATCAATGTCGAATTTCTCGGCGCGGCCGTTGGCCTGTCCGGCCCGACCGTGCCGCGCAACGTGTTCGACGTCTCCTTCATCTCGGCGCTGCCCTATTACTATCTATTCCTGACGGTCCTCGCGATTACGCTTCTCATCACCTGGTGGATGGCGAACAGCCGGATGGGCTTCTATCTGCGTGCGATCCGCGATTCCGAACGCGCCGCGCGATCGCTGGGCGCGCCGACCAGCCGCACCAAGCTCTATGCCTATATGCTGAGCGCCGGGCTGACCAGCGTCGCCGGCGCGCTCTATGCCATGATGTTCGGCTTCGTGGATCCGGAGTCCGGCCTCGGAATCCTGATCTCGGTGAAGATGCTTATCATGGCCGCGCTCGGCGGCGCGGGCCTGTTGTTCGGGCCGCTGGTGGGCGCCGCGATCCTGGTGCCGCTGGAGGAAATCTCCAACAGCTGGCTCGGCGGCAAGGGCGCAGGCCTCACCTTCGTGCTCTATGGCGCGATCATCGTGCTGATCGCGCGCTTCCAGCCCGGCGGAATTC
>JAHCKB010000301.1 GCA_026125985.1 Bradyrhizobium sp. | reverse complement strand
TCGCCAGTTTGGTCAAGCACATCGCCGAGAATGCCTATCTTAACGCCACAACTATCAGCATTGACGCAGGCGCGCGAATGCAGCCGCGCTAGATGATGCCGCTTCTGGCCCTCCGAAATTTCAACAGCGGTTCAATGACCGCCGCCGATTACTTTGGGCAGGATGTGCAGAATTCAAAGCCGCGATTTCGATAACGAAAGAGTTCGCAGTTTTATTCCGAGTGGTGCTCCACCAAGACACTACTGGCGAACTCTCGTTATGCAACAAGCCCAGGAATTTTCTCGTCGACGAAAAGCAAGAACCGGGTGTTGCGGCCCTCCGCCGCGAGATTCTGGCCGAAAGAGATCCTCGCGTCGTATCGGTACTCGCTCGGCACTGGACGGGTCAAGAACCGCTTCACACGGTCACCCGCGGGTTTCTAGCCATCGCGCTTACCTTGACCGCACGAGAGCACGCTACAAGCTGCCCCCTGAGTCCCGCATTCATTTGGAAACAGCAGCTAAGGTATTAAAATTACTGGAGCGAATTTCGTCCATTTTTCCAAATACGTCTTGAAACAGCAGAATAATCAAGCGGATTTTGATTCCGCCATTCGGAGGTTCGATCCCTCCCGCCCCAGCCACGGGCTTCGGTCGGTAGCGTGGTGAGAAGCCTGCATAGCTGGTTTCGCAGGACACCAAAGCAGCGCGAAGACTCGATATCCTGCAACCTGCCGGCTATTTTGCGTTCCCGGACAAACTCTCTTGGGGAGAAGAGTCGAATGGCCAACATCGTTTATATCCTGACGAATGAGGCCATGCCGGGGCTGATCAAAATAGGCTGTACTGACGGCGAATTGGCTACGCGAATAAAGCAATTGTATTCGACCGGCGTGCCGTTGCCGTTTGAACTATTCTACGCTTGCGAAGTGAGCAATTGCGACTCTGTTGAGAGCAAGCTGCACGACGCCTTTGGTGACCACCGGATAAGCAAGGGCCGAGAGTTTTTTCGCATTGCCCCTGAGCGCGCAAAGGCAGCCCTTTCGCTGGCCGAAATCCGCGAGGTGAAGCTGGGGGACGAGATATTTGAAACCACCGAGATTAAGGCCGAAGTAGAAGCAGCCAAGCGCCGAAGCCGCTTCCGCCTTTCAATGATCGGAGTTTCGCCGGGTACGGAACTTCAGCTTGCTAAGGATCCGAAGATTATTTGTGTGACTGTCGATGAGGGTAACAAGGTGGACTACTTGGGCAGCGTCACTTCGTTGTCGGATGCGGCGCTTCAAGCCCACAACGCACTCGGGGACGGTTGGCCCTCGGTGTCTGGCCCGTGGGCTTGGACTTACATGGGTAAGCGCTTAGACGATTTGAGACGAGAAATCGAGGACCAGGCCGACTGAGATTCTTGAATGCTCTGGCCGATGCGTCGATCCGCCGATCATTGCGCTTGTGACAAAGGATCGCTGCACGATCGAAGGGAATCGGATCTCCAAGACGCAACTGCACGTTTGCCCGGAGACACTGGATGCAGACGTCATTCGTTGTTCCTCGCCTTTGATCCGTTGTCGTATCTCTGCCTGATCTGCTCCTCCAGGCGCAGCGTGTGCTCGCGCAGGGAGTCGTAGATCGGCGCGTCACGCAGGAGCATCGGCAACAACATCGCAGCGAAGCAAGCGCCCAGCATCGGCAGCAGCATGGTCACGTTTGCGGTCATCTCGACGACCAGTACGATGCCGGTCAGCGGCGAGCGCACGACGCCGGTGAAGAAGGCGGCCATGCCGACCACGGCGAAGGCTTCCGGCTGAATATTGAGCGCCGGGAGCAAATCGCGACAGGCCGCTCCGAACAGAAGTCCGGATTGGGCTCCCAGCACGAGCAGGGGCGCAAACAGGCCCCCGGGCGTGCCGGCTGCATATGAAAGGGGGCCAAGCCCGAACCGGATGAGGAACGCGAACGCAACGACCGCCGGGCTTTCGTATCCGATCAGTGCGCGCTGCGTGATCTGATCTCCGCCGCCGACCAGTTCGGGTGCGAACCAGGCCAATATTCCGACGCTCACGCCGATCAATCCGGCGCGCAGCTCGGTCGGATACTTCGCAAATCGGTCGCGAACCGCCAGGGCCGCGAGCAAGCTGCGATTGTAGGCGACGGCGAGCAGGCCCGCGACGGCGCCGAGAACAAGGAACAGGGGCACGGCCGCGACGCCTGGATAGCTCAAGGGCGCGACCCGGAAATCAGGCGCGTCGCCGAGAAAGAGCCTTGCCACCGGAATCGCCGTAGCCATCATCGCCAGGGCGCAGACGGCAATTCTTCGGTCGAACCTGTGGACCAGTTCCTCGAGTACGAAGACGATGCCGGCAATCGGTGCATTGAAAGCCGTAGCCAGCCCCGCGCCTGCGCCAGCCGCAAGCAGCACACGACAGTCCGCCCAGTCGAGCCGGCAGATGCGCGCGGCGAAAACCGCGATGCCGGCTCCCATCTGGACGGTGGGTCCCTCGCGCCCCAGCGCCAGGCCGGATCCGATCGCCAGGAGCCCTGCGAAGAATTTCACCGGCACCAGGCTGAACGGAGCCGGCGGAATCTGTTCGTGCAGGACGGCTTCGACATGTGGAATGCCGCTGCCCGAGGCGTGTGGCGAGAAGCGCCGCACCATCCAGGCGGCAACCGACGTCCCGACGGCGCATGTCGCCACGACGATCAGGAATCCCCAGATGGCCTGGCCATGAGTCCAGGCGATCATCGCATCGCGTAACCGATCGGCCTGCTCGAGCGCGACGCGGAAGATCGCTCCAACACATCCGATAACCGCTCCGGCAACAAGCGCGATCGCCACGATGCGTACGTCTTCTCCCGAAAGCCTGTAGCCGTTCGGGGGATAGCGATCGCTCATCATGACACCTTTCCGGAGATCGCCCGGATACCGGATCGATCTTCATCCTTGCGACGGCCCGAAAGCCATAATCGTCAGTCCTTCCCAAATCCTCGAATCAAGGGAGGCGGGTCTTGAGGACGTCCTGATTGTCGGTTTTTTCTGACTCGGCTTCCGGACGCAATGACCCTGCTCGACCGCGACGAGCACCTTGGGGTGAGGGTCCCATGCGCAAACGGGCCTGACTTCACGGCTGGCCTGGACGTGCCCAAATTCTTCGATCCCAGCGCGACCGTCAAACTTCGCAAGCAAGGCCACATCGATCCTTCGGTCTCGCCGGCCCCGGCGGCAAGCCACTCGCAATCGCCGTGCAGGGATCTGCTTCACATAAGGCGCTGGCTGGCGACATCGTCATTGCTGCCGCACCGTCCGGAAAAGATTGCTTCTTCCGCACCCGCGGCGGATACCGAATCCACGGCGGCAGATCCCAAGGCAAAGTTGCTGCTCGAGGCTGAGCAGATTGCTTGAGCGAACGCCAGCGAACGAAGAGGGAATAAGGTACGCGCGGGCACTGTGGCCGTATCGGGACTCCGAACGCAAAGGACGCTATGGCAGGCATCGCGTTCGGCAGAGTTTGACGGTTAGAAGGGCCTGGCGGTGCGTGCACTGCAGCGAAGAACGATTCTGTGGAAACAGTTTCGGTTTCGCCCCTCTGGATCCAGGCTCGCCGCGGCGTCTTGCGATTGATGTTTCGGGACGATATGCGAGGTTGAAGCTTCAGGCTTGGACGAAAATCAAAAAGGGGCGCAATCCATCAATGGCGTGCTCGTATCAATCGGGAGGAAACGGATGTCGGCTACCAAAACCTTGTTTTCACTGGCGGCCGCGACGCTGCTGTCGGCAACGGTCGCGCAGGCGCAGACCGAAATCAAGCTCGGCCATGTCGGTGCGCCCGGCTCGCTGTTTGCGCAGTCGGCCGATCTCTACGCCCAGCGTGCCAACGCCAAGCTCGGCGACAAGGCCAAGGTCGTGGTCTATGGCTCGAGCCAGCTCGGCAGCGATTCGGAACTCCTGAAGAAGCTCAAGCTCGGGACCGTCGATCTGGCGCTCCCCTCGACGGTGATGACGTCGGTGGCGCCGGAGTTCGGCGTGTTCGAAATGCCGTATCTGGTGCAGGACCGCGGCCACGCTGCCCGCATCGCCAAGACGGTGACCCACCCGATCCTCGGGCCGATCGCGCTCAAGGCCGGCTATCGCGTTCTCGGCGTCTGGGAAAACGGCTATCGTGAGATCACCAACAACAAGCACCCGATCGTCAAGCCGCAGGATCTGGCGGGCATCAAGCTGCGCGTGCCGGGCGGCGTCTGGCGGGTGAAGATGTTCAAGGCATATGGTGCCAATCCGTCGCCGATGGAGCTGAAGGAGGTGTTCGTGGCGCTGCAGACCGGCGTGATGGACGGCCAGGAAAATCCGCTGACGCAGATTTACTCGCAGAAATTCCAGGAGGTGCAGAAGTATCTCTCGCTCACCGGTCACGTCTATACGCCGGCCTATCTGACCGCCGGTGCAAGCTGGGCGCGTCTCTCGCCCGAGGTTCAGAAGATCCTGGCTGACACCGCCGTCGAAGTGGAGCCGGATATCCTCAAGCTTGCCGGCAAGCTCGACGAGGAACTGATCGGCAAGATGAAGGCGGCCGGAATCCAGGTGAACCAGGCCGACAAGCCCGCGTTCGTCGCTGCCTCAAAGGACGTCTATGGCGAGTTCGCCAAGGAGGTGCCGATGGGCAAGGACCTGATCGACAAGTCGCTCAGCCTGGCGAAGGGGACGTAATAAGCCGGCTCCGGCTATCAGAAAGCGCGTTCGACAAATTTGCTCCCGTGCCGGCCATCCGTGCCGCGACTTCCCTGCCAGGAAGCAGGACTCGGATGGTGCGGACGGGATTGACTTCGACGAACTGCTCAATACCTCCGAACGGCGAAGGTGCCATGACCGCGATCCGCCAGATCTACGACCGTCTACTTGAAACCATTGCTGTCATTCTGATGTTGGCGGTTGCCGTCGTCGTTACCATGGGCTTCGTCTATCGCTGGGTCGGTGCCTCGCTGGTCTGGTATGACGAGGTCGCCTCGATCATGTTGTGCTGGCTTACGTATTATGCCGGCGCGCTGGCCGCCTTGCGCGGCGCGCATATCGGCTTTGCCGGCTTCGTCAATTCATTGCCGGCAAATCTCAGGATAGCGGCGGTCGGTTTCTCCTCTCTCGCCACGATCACTTTCTTTGCCGTGCTCGCCGTCATGGGCGTCAAGGTGGTGGAGGTGCTCGGCAGTGACACGCTGGTCTCGCTTCCTGCCGTGTCGCAGCAATTTACCCAATCGGTCATTCCGATCGCTTCCGTGCTGTTCATCGTGTCCGAGCTACTCCGTCTGCCGGAGTTGATTTCCGAGGCGCGCCGCGGCCCTCTGGTCGATCACGAACTGATCGAAGCCCTGGCGCACGGCCAGGCTGCGGCTCAAGCTACGGTCGGGGAATCATCGAAGTGAATATCGCCGTCGCCTCCATGCTGCTCGGCATGATCGCTCTGGTCATGCTCAACGTGCCGATCGCGGTTGCGCTTGGCCTGGTCGCAATGGCCGCGATCTGGATCATGCAGGGCGCCTACATGCTCCCGAACACGGCGCTGGTCATGTTCCAGGGCGCCACCGACTTTCCACTGCTCGCCGTGCCGCTGTTCGTGC
>JAHCKB010000300.1 GCA_026125985.1 Bradyrhizobium sp. | reverse complement strand
CGATGCGCTCCTGATGGTACTTATGGCAAAGAACGTCGGCCCGGGCGATGCCGTTCTCTGTCCGACCTTCACCTTCTGCGCCACCGGGGAGGTCGTGGTGCTCACCGGCGCGACACCCGTCTTTGTTGACGTCGACAAGTCGACATTCAATATCGATGTCAACTCACTGAAGCGTGGAATCGCCACGGCGCGCCAGGCCGGCCTGAAGCCGCGGGCGATCATCCCGGTTGACCTGTTCGGCCAGAGCGCTGATCACGACGCAATCGCGGCCGTGGCCGAAGCCGAAGGCCTGTTTGTGTTAGACGATGCCGCGCAGGGCTTCGGGGCCAGCTACAAGGGCCGCCGCCTTGGCACCTTCGGGCTAGCAACTGCGACCAGCTTCTTTCCGGCCAAGCCGCTCGGCTGCTACGGCGATGGCGGTGCCATTTTTACCGACGACGACGAGCTCAATCAGCGCTTGCGTAGCATTCGTGTCCACGGTCAGGGCTCTGACAAATACGACAATGTTCGCATCGGTCTCACCGCACGGCTCGACACTATTCAGGCAGCGATCCTGATCGAGAAGCTGAAGATATTCGAGGATGAGATTGCCGCCCGCAATGAAGCCGCCGCGCGTTATTCGCGCGGCCTCGGTAATGTCGTGACCGTGCCGCATCTCGCCGCCGGCTGCACCTCCGTATGGGCGCAGTACACCATCCGCCTGCCGAAGGGTGTCGACCGCGACGGCTTTGCGGCAGCCCTCAAAGCCAAGGGCGTGCCGACCGCAATCTACTATCCGAAGTCGATGCATCAGCAGACGGCGTACCGGGATTTCCCTGTCGCCGAAGGCGGTCTCCCGGTAAGCGAACGGCTCTCGTCCGATGTCATCAGCCTGCCGATGCACGCCTATCTCGACGAGGCGGCCCAGGAACGCGTCATCGCCGCTGTGCGCGGCGCGCTTTGAGGCCGCCGTGACCCGCTGCTTCATGCTATAGAGGCGGCGAATGCTTGGACGTATCTTCACCGTCGGCGGCTACACGCTGCTCTCCCGGCTGACCGGTTTTGCGCGCGACATCATGCTCGCCGCGATCCTCGGCGCGGGTCCCGTAGCCGATGCGTTCTTCGTTGCGCTGCGCCTGCCCAATCATTTCCGCGCGATCTTCGCCGAAGGCGCTTTCAACGCCGCCTTCGTGCCCGCCTATGCTCACGTCTACGGCCAGGGCGAAACCGGCGCCAGGATCTTCGCCAACCGCATTTTCACGCTGCTGTTCTCGGTGCAGGTGATCCTGCTGGTTGCGGCATGGCTGTTCATGCCGCAGGTGATCGCGATCCTCGCACCCGGCTTTTCGGAAGACCCCGAACGCGGCCAGCTCGCCATCGACCTGACGCGGATAACCTTTCCCTATCTGCTGCTGGTTACGCTGGTGACGCTCTATGGCGGCATGCTCAACGTGGTGCAGCGTTTTGCCAGCGCGGCGGCCGCGCCGATCTTCCTCAACCTGTCCATGATGACGACGCTGGGACTGGCGGCATTTTTCCCGGGCGCGGGATATGCGGCGGCATGGGGCGTGCTGATCGCCGGCATCCTCGAATTCTTCCTGCTCGCGGGCGATGCCTGGCGCAGCGGCATCCTGCCGCGCTTTGCGTGGCCGAGGCTGGACGAAGACGTGCGCGCCTTCTTCCGTGCGCTCGGGCCGGCCACCATCGGCTCGATGGGAACGCAGGTCGCGCTGTTCGCCGATACCATCATTGCGACGTTTCTGCCGGCCGGCGCATTGTCGGCGCTCTACTACGCCGACCGCCTCAACCAGCTGCCGATCGGCGTGATCGGCATCGCGATCGGCACCGTGTTGCTGCCGGAAATGTCGCGGCGGCTGACCGCCGGCGATTTCGACGGCGCAGCAGTCTCGCAGCGCCGTGCCTTCGATCTTACGCTGCTCCTGTCGGTGCCGTTCGTGGCCGCCTTCATCGCGGTTCCAGACGTCCTCATGCGCGCGATGTTCGCGCGCGGCGCCTTCACCAAGGGCGATGCGGCCGCAGCCGGCGCCACGCTTGCCGCCTACGCCGTCGGGCTCATTCCGTTCGTTCTGATCAGGAGTGCGGTGGCGACCTTCTACGCCCGCAAGGATACAGCCACGCCAGTGAAGGCCGCGCTGACCGGAGTAGCGGTCAACGTCGCGTTGAAGATTGCACTGGTGGGTTCGCTGGCGCAGATCGGGCTTGCGCTCGCAACCGCAGTCGGCGCCTGGATCAACCTGCTGCTGGTGATCGGCTTTGCGGTGCGCGCCGGCCACCTCGCGCTCGATCGCTCGCTGTTGCAGTCCTTCGCCAAATTCGTCGCTGCCGGAGCGGTTCTCGCTGCGGCGCTGTGGTTCGCGGCGCGATTCGCCGGCAGTGCTCTCGCCCAGATGAGCGTGTTCCGCGACGAGACTATGCTCGGGGTTCTTGTCGTGGTTGGTACCCTGGTCTATGCGGCTTCGGTCCTTGCCCTGTTCGGTCGCCGCTGGCTGCTGTCGTTGGTGCGGTAACCGATTGTTTTCTGATGGTTACGCGGATTGTTGGCTGGGAACGCCGACTGCGGCCGAATTGCAACAATTACGGGCAAAGTAGTCGGGCTCGCCGAAATGGTGATCTAGTTGTGCACGCTTTGGTCTATCCTCTACCCGACAGTTTGCCTCGTGCAGTGGGGAGCAGCAATGAAGAGTTCGGCCATAAAGATCTTGGCGACGGCAGCATTCTCGGCCATCGCGGCTACTTCGGCTTTCGCCGCGGACATGGCTCCGCGCTACACCAAGGCGCCGCCGCCTGTGGTCGAGGTCTGGACGTGGGACAAGTGGTATATTGGTTTGAACGGCGGATATAGCTGGGGCCGTTCGGATACCACCGGTACGTTCTATAACAACACCACCGGCGTGCAGCTCAGCCCGACCCAGAACACCAGGCTCAACCTGGATGGCGGCGTGTTCGGGGGGCAGATCGGCACGAACTGGCAGAACGGCAAGTGGGTCTTCGGTATCGAAGCAGACGGCCAGTGGAGCGGCGAGAGGGGCAGTGCGCTCTTTACCTGCGTGACACCTGCTCTTGGCGGAGCCTGTAACGCGATCACGGGCGGCCCCGGCCTTGGCGTTTCGCCGACGACGACGTTCAACCAGGAGATCGAATGGTTCGCGACGTTCCGGGGCCGTGTGGGCGGGCTCGTTACGCCGACTGCGCTGCTCTACGTCACCGGTGGCGCGGTGGTCGCCGGCATCAACACCAGCGGCGTGATCAGCGGCTTTACTGCCGCGCAGGTTCCGACCGCCGTCGCTTGGGGTAATAGCAGCACCAATTGGGGCTGGGTGGTCGGCGCGGGCCTCGAAGCACGGCTGGGTGGCAACTGGACCGGTAAGATCGAGGGGCTCTACATGGACCTCGGCAGCGTATCCGGCGCGCCTGTCCTGGCCACGAGCAATCCGCCGCTCCGCTTCGGCTACACTTCAGACATCACCGACGTCGTGGTTCGGGCCGGCGTGAACTATCACTTCGGCGGACCGGTGGTCGCAAAGTACTGATACCTGAACATCGTCCGGCTCTTTGCAAAAGCCCCGGCCTTGGCCGGGGCTTTTTCGTTGGACGAAGCATGATTACGCTGCAATGCGGCAAGCGGCCTTTCGCCCGTTTGCGCCGGGCGGTGAACCACTGCAATATGCCTTCCGGAATCTGCCCTGCAATCGGAGACGAGATGGCTGCTCCAATCAAGTTCGGCGTCGGACAGAGCGTCCGTCGCAAGGAAGACGACGCGCTGATCCGCGGCAAGGGCCGCTATACCGACGACGTCGCGCCGCAGCCAGCGCTGCACGCCCTGATGCTGCGCTCGCCGCATGCGCATGCAAAATACACCATCGACGCGTCCAGGGCCCGCAGCCTGCCGGGCGTGTCGCTGATCCTGACCGCCGACGACGTGAAGGATCTGGGCAGTCTGCCTTGTCTGTTCAATTTCGAGGTCGATCCGTTTACCGGGCCGCCATATCCGATCCTGCCGGCAGACGAGGTGCGGCATGTCGGCGATGCCGTGGCGTTTGTGGTCGCCGACACCGTCGATCACGCCCGCGACGCGATCGAGGCGATCGAGGTGAAGTGGAACCCGCTGCCGGCCGCAGTCGGCCTTGCCAATGCCGTCAAGAAGGGCGCGCCGCAGGTCTGGCCGGACAAGCCGGGCAACGTGCTGTTCGACGTCTCGATCGGCGACAAGAAGGCGGCCGAGGCGGCTTTTGCCAAGGCGCATGCGGTCGCCGAAGTGCACATCGTCAACCCGCGCGTCGTCACCAACTTCATGGAAACCCGCGCCGCCGTCTGCGAATACGACGCCAAGGCCGATCATCTGACGCTTACCGTCGGCAGCCAGGGCAGCCATCGCCTGCGCGACATTCTGTGCCAGAACGTGCTTAAGATCCCGGTTGAGAAGATGCGGGTGATTTGCCCTGACGTCGGTGGAGGTTTCGGCACTAAGCTCTTCCCGTATCGGGAATATGCGCTGATGGCGGTGGCCGCGCGCAAGTTGAAGAAGACCATCAAGTGGACCGCCGACCGCGCCGAGCATTTCATGGGCGATGCGCAGGGCCGCGACAATGTCACGGTGGCGCGGATGGCGCTGGCCGAGGACGGCAGGTTCCTCGGCATGGACGTCGACCTGATGGGCGACATGGGCGCCTACCTGTCGACCTTCGGCCCCTACATTCCGCATGGCGGCGCCGGCATGCTGCCGGGCCTCTACGACATCCAGGCCTTCCACTGCCGCGTCCGCACCGTGTTCACCAATACGGTGCCGGTCGACGCCTATCGCGGCGCCGGCCGTCCGGAGGCGGCCTATGTGGTCGAACGCCTGGCGGATGCGGCGGCGCGGAAACTCGGCATGACGCCGGATGCGATCCGGCGCAAGAATTTCATCTCGCCCAAGGCCATGCCGTACACGACCGCGACCGGCAAGGTCTACGATTCCGGCGACTTCACAGCGCACATGAAGCGCGCCATGGAGATCGCGGGCTGGAAGGAATTTTCCAAGCGAGCCAGGATAGCGAAGAAGCAGGGGCTCGTGCGCGGCATCGGGCTTGCGAGCTATGTCGAGGTGTGCGGAACCATGGGCGAGGAGACGGCCAATGTCGCGCTCGACCCCAATGGCGACGTCACCATCCTGATCGGTACGCAATCGAGCGGACAGGGCCATCAGACCGCCTATGCGCAGCTCGTGGCCGAGCAGTTCGGCTTGCCGCCGGAGCGCGTGCACATCCTGCAGGGCGACACCGACAAGATCGCCACGGGTCTGGGGACCGGCGGCTCGGCCTCGATTCCGACGGGCGGCGTCTGCGTGCAGCGCGCCACCCATGACCTCGGCGACAAGCTGAAGGAAATCGCGGCACAGGCGCTCGAAGCCGGCATCGGCGACCTCGAGATCAGCAGCGGCACCGTGCGGGTGGCGGGCACCGACCGATCGATCAGCTTCGCAGATCTGGCCAGGCGTCCGGGTACCGATCCGTCGAAGCTCAAGGCGAGCTCGACCTTTGCCCAGGCGGACGGCACCTATCCCAACGGCACGCACATTGCTGAAGTCGAGATCGATCCGGCGACCGGCATCATCAAAATCGTCAATT
>JAHCKB010000030.1 GCA_026125985.1 Bradyrhizobium sp. | reverse complement strand
TTCTGCATCGCGCCAGCGACCCGGTCAGGCATATCTGCATCGAGCGTTGGCAGGACAAGGCCGACGATCTCCTGCAATTGCAGGAGCTGATTTGGCCGACGGAATAGCTTGATTCGAGTGAAGCAAATTCCGGGTCGTGCGAGCGGTACTCGATCAAAAATCCAGAGCTTCGGTTCTGCTCAATCAGGCTCGAGGCCTGATTTTGACGTGCGGTCATCCCTTTTGTTGAATCAGTGCCGCCGCGCGGCTCAGAACGCCGCCGATAGCCTGTAGCCCGCAGCCGGCCCCGGGGCCGCCGCCCCATCCGGCGACATGGCCGCCGCCGATCGCGCGGACCTGGCGCAATGCGCCGGCGATCGCCGCACGGCATCGCGAAATGGCCGAGAGTGCCTGGGCCTTGTTGGCGGCGGCACGCAATTGCGACGCCGCACTTCGTAGTGCGCCTGCGGTCTGACCGGTGTCGCCGCCGAGCTGGCCGGCTAGGCGATCGAGCACACCCGCGACACAGTCGTACAGCACCTTGCCTGCATTGCTGCCGCAGGCGCCGATGCCGGCATTGGCGGTCGCGGCGGCGGCGCTCATGCCGGGTCCGGCTTGGGCCTCCCGGCTAAGCAGTAACGAACCGCAAAGGATGAGCACGATCAGCGCAACCGTGGAGATCGGCGCGACCATGGACTGCCGGAAATCATGCAACTTGCCTCGGGTCATCGTGCTATCCTTTCGACTGGATCAGCGCCGCCGCGCGGCTCAACACGCGCGTGATGGCGCTATACGCGCTGATTTGCTGCGGCGTCCGCACTCTCTCCAGGATTGCCGCGATGACGGATCGGCACTGTCCGATGGCCGAAAGCGCCTGTGCCTTGCTGCCGGCAGCCCGCAGCTGCGATGCAGCCGTCGACAGCGAGCGCTTCGCCTTTGCCATGTTCTCGCCGCCGCGCAAATTGTTGCTCAACGTGTCGAGCACGTCCGCGACGCAGTTGTGCAGTTGCTTGCCGCTATAGGCGTTGCAGCGTCCCAGGCTGGCGCTCGCATTTGCCGCAGCGGCGCCCGCTCCGGCGCCTGCCGCTGCCGGGCCCGCAGCGAGCAGGGCCGCGCAAACGACGAGCGCGGCAGGCATCGTCGCCCTCGCTCGCAGCGCGCCGAAGTTTTTATGCCATCCCCTCCATGCCATCGACGTTACCCTTTGGCCTGGATCAGTTGCGCCGCGCGCGCCAGCACGCCCGCGATGGCGCTGAGGCCTGGACCGCTTTTTCCCATGGCCAGCAACTGCTTTAGCGCGCCTGCCACCACCGCCCGGCACTGCGAGATTGCCGACAGCGCTTGTGCCTTGTTGGTCGCGGCCCGCAATTGCGATGCCGCCGTCGCCAACGCCCGCGACGTGTCGGGTGCGCCGGATATTCGGCGGGTCATGCCGTCCAGCACGTCGGCAATGCAATTATAGAGGGCCTTGCCCGAATTGCGGCTGCACCCCGACAAGCTGGCGTTGGCCACCTGAGCCGCCTCTACCCCGCCATCCGCGCGCGCCGCGTGACCGGCTACCAGTGATCCGAGCCCGACCAGCGCAGCCAGCAACAACGTTCGGAGATGACGCATGTGAAAATGTCCCAATGACAATGAGTTCATTGCGATCCCCTTACGTTCCAGCCCCTGCCGGTCCTGGCCGATCACTGCGGCGTCGCCGGCGTGACGGTGTTGCCGACCACGAATTCGCAAGGCACCGTCACCAGCTTCGGGGCACCCTTAAGCGAAAACAGCTTTTCCCACTGTGACCTCCGGCATACGACTCCGGTCGGGGCCTCCTCGACAATGACCACCGAATAGAGTCGGTCGCGCTTCTCGAACGCCTTGATGCTGGTGTCTTCCGGGAAGGTCTGCAGCAGCGTCAGCACGCCGTGCCCGCTCTCGGTGTCGGCGGCGATGCCTGCGATGCCCGAGATCGTCCGCCACTTGCCGCCCTCGATGCCGGCGCCGATGAACACACCCTCGGTCACTGTGTTCGGCAGGATCTTTTGCTTCAGGAATTCGAGCCCGAGATCCCGGCTCAGCCGCAGTTTGTTTTTCAGACTGGGAGAGTAGAAGATCTTGTCGGTGCCGCCCTGGAAAACGATGGTGGTGCCTTCCGGCCCGCCTGCCAGCAGATTCTGGAATTGGCGTCCGCTCAGCACACCGGCAGAAGCGGGCAGAGTGCCGACTGCAAACGCCACCGCCATGACCGCGACCGCGGTTGGCCTGGGGGCACGGGGCTTGTGCATCGGTCGTGACTTGTTGGGGGTTGGGAGATCGGGGCAATTCAGAAAATCAATTCTCGAAATCCAATCATACCGCCCGCGGGGCGTCAATTTGGTGACGGGATGCGGCCATGACAGCCGGGTCAGCTTCGCCTAGGATCGCCGGCTGGCTGAGGTCAGGGGCGGGTTGTTTCCGATGCGAAGGGGCTTGCTGAAGTTGGGGTTTGCGGCGCTCTTGGTCTTGATCGCGCTCGCGCCATCACTTGCCGAAGCCGAGCCGAAGCCGGCAGACAAAAGGACGGTCGCGCCGTCGGCGCCGCGGCTGGCGCTGGTGATCGGCAACGCCGGCTACGTGAAGCTCGGCGCGCTGGACAATCCAGGCCGCGATGCGCGGTTGATGGCGGAGAAGCTGCGGCAGCTCGGTTTCGACGTTACCGAAGCCGTCGACCGCGGCCTCAAGGGCATGACGGCTGATGTCGACGAATTCGCCCGCAAGATCAGGCAGCGCGGACCAAACACTGCGTCGGTGCTCTATTATGCCGGCCATGGCGTCGAGAGCGAGGGTATCAACTACCTTGTTCCCGTCGATGCCGACATCAGCAAGCGTGCCGACATCGCGCCGCAGTCGCTGAGCGTCAAGCGCGTCGCCGATCGCCTGGCTTCCGCCGGCAACCAGCTCAACGTTCTCATTGTCGATGCCTGCCGCGACAATCCTTTTCCCCAAAGCGTGGCGTCATCGGGCACGTCAGGCCTGGTGCCGATGGGGGCGGTGTATGGCGTGTTCATCGCGTCATCTACCGGTTCCGGCAAGGTTGCGTTCGACGGGGACGACGGCCACAGTCCCTATACGCGGGCACTGGCGGAAGCCATTGTGGCTCCAGGCGACAAGCTCGAAGATGTATTCAAGAGCGTGCGCCGCCAGGTGCGGCTTGCCACCCGCGAGCAGCAGATACCCTGGGAATCCACCGCGCTCGAGTTCGATTTTTATTTCGTGCCGCCGGTGCCGCCGCCCTCGCCATCGGCGCAGCTTCTTGCCGCCGCGCGCGAGACGGGCAACCCCGCGCTCTATGATCTTCTGATCGAGCGTTTTCCGTCAAGCCCCGAGGCCGCGGAAGCGCGGGATTCAGTCGGAAAGCTGCGGCAGGCCCCGCCCGCGGCTTCCGCCGCGTCGCCTTCGGCGGCCGCGCTGGTGCTGGCGCGCGCCAGGCAGGCGCAAACGCCGGAAGCCTTTGACCTCGTGGCCGCGCTTTTTCCCGATACGCCGGAAGCGGGCGAGGCGCGGGCCGCCGCCATTCGCCTGCGCGAGGTCACCGTGCTCGACAGCGCCGGCCCCACCTATGAGGGCCGCCAACTCGTGCAGATGATCCAGGAGCAGCTCTTGCGGCTCGACTGCATGCTGGGCGAACGTGACGGAGCCTTCGAGGCTCCCACCGTCCAGGGTTTGCGCCGCGCCTCGCTGCTGTCAGATGAGCATTACCTCTGGCACCGCCCGACCATGGCCGCGCTGCGGGCGTTGACAAAGATTGCTTCGTCCGACGGCTGTCGCCGGCAGCAACTGATTGCCTCGCCGCGCTGTCTGCGCATCAACGGCGAGGACTATTGCCCCTGAGACAACGCGCCGCATAAGGATAAGGCGAAGATATTTTCTAGCCTAATATTTAGGCAGATGCTTAGCTATTGTATGCAATAAGTCAACCCTTCCTGATCAGCTCCGACGACCATGGGGTCATGAAAATATATTTATTACAGCCGCTTACGCGAATCTTAGGGTCTCGTTAAGGTCTGGCATAATCCTTGCGAAGCCTGCTCCAGGTCGTTTTCCATTGAAGCGTTGGAGCATCCCATGAAGCGTCGCGATTTCCTCAAATCCGTTTCCGGACTGGCGGCGTCTGCCGCGGCACCGGCCATCTGGTCGCCCGCCAGGGCCGATGCCCGCTCCGAGACGTTGCTCCTGATCACCGAGAATGGCCCCAACAACCTGGACATCCAGGGCGTTGGAACAAACCGCCCGGGCTACGAGGCGTCGTGGAATTGCTATGACCGCCTGATCAGCCACGAGACCAAGACGCTGGCCGACGGCAGCCTCTCCTACGATCGCGACAAGTTCAAACCGGAACTCGCCGAGGACATGAATGTCGGCGACATGTCGGTCACCTTCAAACTGAAGAAGCAGGCCAAGTTCCAGGACGGGACGCCGGTGAAGGCGCAGGACGTCAAGTGGTCGCTCGAGCGTGCGATCAGCGTCGGAGGATTCCCGACTGTGCAGATGAAAGCCGGCTCACTGGTCAACAAGGATCAGTTCGTGGTCGTCGACGACAACACGGTCCGCATCGACTTCATCAAGAAGGATCATCTCACCATTCCTGACCTCGCGGTGATCGTCCCCGGCATCTACAATTCCGGCCTCCTGAAGAGCAAGGCCAGCGAGAAGGATCCCTGGGCGCTCGAATACACCAAGAGCAATACCGCCGGCAGCGGCGCCTACAAGGTGGTGAGCTGGAAGCCGGGCGTCGAGGTGGTCTACGAGCGCAACGACGCCTGGGTCGGCGGCAAGATGCCCAAGCTGAAGAAGATCATCTGGCGAACCGTTCCCTCGCAAGGCAACCGACGCGCGTTGATCGAGCGGGGCGATGCCGACATCTCGTTCGACCTGCCCAGCAAGGATACGGCGGAGATGAAGAAGGAGGGCAAGCTTGCCATCATCTCCAATCCGATCGGCAACGGAATGTACTCGGTCGAATTGAACGTGAAGAATCCGCCGTTCAACAATGAGAAGGTTCGCCAGGCGGTGGCCTATGCGCTGCCCTACCAGAAGATCATGGATGCGGCGATGTTCGGTATCGCCAATCCGCTGTTCGGCGGCCCGTCCAATCACGTCACCGACATCGTCTGGCCGGCCAAGACCGGCTACACCACCGACATCGCAAAGGCCAAGGCGCTGATGGCCGAAAGCGGCGTTTCGGGCATCGAGACCACGATCTCGTTTGATCTCGGCGCCGGCGCTGTCAGTGAGCCCATCGCGGTGCTGGTTCAAGAGAGTCTGGCGCAGATCGGCATCAAGAGCGTGATCAACAAGGTGCCCGGCGCCAACTGGCGCAGCGAGATGGCCAAGAAGTCCATGCCGCTGATGATCAATTTCTTCTCCGGCTGGCTCGACTATCCCGAATATTTCTTCTTCTGGTGCTACTCCGGTCAGAACGCGATCTTCAATACGCCGAGCTATGTGGACAAGGACATGGACGCGATGATCGACGGAGCGCGCGCCGCCGCTGCGATCAAGGACAAGGCGGCCTACGAAAAGAACGTCAAGGGCTTTATCTCCAAGGCCTACGATGAAGTGCCGCGTATTCCGCTATTCCAGCCTTACCTGAACGTCGCCACGCAGAAGAACATATCGGGCTACACCTACTGGTTCCATCGGCAGGTCGACTACCGCTCCCTGGTGAAAGGTTGAAAATCCCGTAGCCAAACGAATCGAGACGGCGATGCTGCTGACGATCGCAAAGCGGCTGGTGACGGTGATCCCGACTCTGATCGGTGTCGTCATCGTCACCTTTCTGCTCACGCGCGTGCTGCCCGGCGACCCAGCGGTGTATTTCGCCGGGCCGGCGGCGACTCCGGAGTCGATTGCCGAGATCCGCAAGAGTCTCGGCCTCGACCGATCGCTGCCCGATCAGTTCGTCCGCTACGTCAACGACCTCGCGCACGGCAATTTCGGCAATTCGCTGTCCACCGGTCAACCGGTGGCGCGCGAAATTGCCAGCCGCCTGCCGGCTTCCGCCGAACTGACCTTGTTTGGACTGTTCCTGTCGATCGCCATCGCAGTGCCGCTCGGGATCATTGCGGCAGTCAAACAAGGCTCCTGGGTCGATCACCTCTGCAGGGTGATTGCGACCGCCGGGGTATCGCTGCCGGTCTTCTTCACGGGACTCTTGCTGGTCTATTTCTTCTATTTCAAGCTCGGCTGGTCGCCTGCGCCGCTCGGCAGGCTCGACGCTTTCGCGACTTCGCCGAAGGACATCACCGGCTTCTATCTGATCGACACTCTGCTGACGGGCGACTTCGCGACCTTTCGCAGCGCGTTCAGCCAGTTGATTCTGCCTGCCGCGACGCTCGGGATATTCTCGCTCGCGCCGATCGCGCGCATGACGCGGGCCTCGATGCTGGCCGTGCTGGCCTCCGAGTTCATCCGCACCGCACGTGCCTCCGGGCTCAGCGACCGCAGGGTGATTCTCACCTATGCCTTTCGCAACGCGATGCTGCCGGTTGTCACCACGCTCGGCATGGTGTTCTCGTTTCTGCTCGGCGCCAACGTCTTGGTGGAGAAGGTATTCGCCTGGCCGGGGATCGGATCCTACGCCGTCGAGGCGCTGCTGCAGTCCGACTTCGCGCCGGTGCAGGGCTTCGTGCTGACCATGGCCGTGCTCTACGTGGCTCTCAACCTGATCATCGACATGCTCTACGGCGTGATCGATCCGCGTGTGAGGATCGAAGCATGAGCGAGGCAGGCGCCGTTGTCCCCCCGGCCGCCGAGGTCTCGTCGAAACGGCCGAGCGATTCGATCCTTGGTCACGCCCGATATGTGATGACGGAAAACCCGGTGACGGGAATGTCTTTCGGGCTGTTCGCGATCATCGTGCTCTGCGCCGTGATCGGTCCTTACGTCGTCCCGTACGATCCGCTGGCGAGCGACACGGCGGCGGCGCTGCAGCCGCCGTCCCTGCGGCATCTGTTCGGCACCGACCTGCTTGGCCGCGATATCTTCAGCCGGGTGATTGCGGCAACGCGGTTGGATTTCGGGATCGCGCTGGCTTCCGTGGCGCTGGTCTTCGTCATGGGTGGCTTCGCCGGGATTTCCGCCGGCTTCTTCGGCGGCTGGACCGATCGCATCGTCGGCCGCATCTCCGACACGATCATGGCCTTTCCGCTGTTCGTGCTGGCGATGGGCATCGTCGCCGCGCTCGGCAACACGGTCACGAACATCGTCATCGCCACCGCGATCATCAATTTTCCGCTCTATGTGCGGGTCGCCCGCGCCGAAGCCAATGTCCGGCGCAATGCCGGCTTCGTGCAGGCCGCCCGTCTGTCCGGCAATGGCGAGTTGCGCATCCTGCTCTGGCACATCCTGCCCAACATCATGCCGATCATGATGGTGCAGGTTTCATTGACCATGGGCTACGCCATCCTCAATGCCGCCGGCCTGTCGTTCATCGGTCTTGGCGTCAAGCCGCCGACGCCGGAATGGGGAATCATGGTCGCGGAAGGCGCCACCAACATCATCTCCGGCGAATGGTGGGTCGCTTTCTTTCCGGGGCTTGCGCTGATGATCGCGGTCTTCTGCTTCAACCTGCTAGGCGACGGCCTGCGCGACCTCGTCGATCCGCAGCGGAGGACGTGATGACTGCCCAGCCGTTGCTCGACATCCAGGATCTCACGGTCGAATTCACCACCCGGCGCGGTATCGTGAAGGCGGTGCAGCAGGTCAACATCTCGGTTGCCAGGGGCGAGACGCTCGGCATCGTCGGCGAGTCCGGCTCCGGCAAGTCGGTGACCTCCTATGCGGTGATGCGAATTCTCGATCGCGCCGGCCGGATCGCCCAAGGCTCGGTGATGTTTTCGGGTATCGACGTCAAGGCTGCGAGCGAAGCCGAGATGCGCGATCTGCGCGGCCGCGAGATCTCGATGATCTTCCAGAACCCGCGCGCGGCGCTGAATCCGATCCGCAAGGTCGGCAACCAGATCGAGGATGTGCTGCGCCAGCATGCGCAGCAGTCGCAGGTGGCCGATCGCGGCGAAAAGGCGATCGAGGCGCTGGAGCAGGTCAAGATCACCCGCCCGCGCGAGCGCTATCATGCCTATCCGTTCGAACTGTCGGGCGGCATGTGCCAGCGCGTCGTCATCGCGCTGGCACTGGCCTGCAATCCCCGGCTGCTGATTGCGGACGAGCCGACCACCGGCCTCGATGTCACCACGCAAAAGGCGGTCATGGACCTGGTCGTCGAGCTGACGCGGCAACGCGGCATGTCCACCATCCTGATCACGCACGATCTCGGGCTGGCGGCGGCCTATTGCGACCGCGTGGTGGTGATGGAGAAGGGGCGCGTGGTCGAGACCGCGAAGTCGGCCGACATCTTCGCCAGGCCCGCGCATCCCTACACAAGGAAGCTGATGCGCGCGACGCCGCGGATCGGCGTATCGCTGCGCGATCTGCTGCCGGAAGAGGAGGCGGCGGAGGCAAGGCCGGTGGCCGCGCCGTCGACAACGGCGGCGGATGGTTCTCAACCGCCACTGCTCGTCGTCGACAAACTGGTCAAGGAATATCCGCGTAAGGGCGCGACTGCCGTGCTTGGCAGGCTGTTCAGCCGCAGTCCGCCGATCGAGCAGGACGTGTTTCGCGCCGTTGACGGCATCAGCTTTACCGTCGGCCATGGCGAGAGCGTCGGCCTTGTCGGCGAATCCGGCTGCGGAAAGTCGACGACATCGATGATGGTGATGCGCCTCCTGGACCAGACCTCCGGCCGCATCATGTTCGACGGCGACGAGATCGGCGCCATCATGCCGAATGCCTTTGCGCGGTTGCCCCTGCGCAAGAGCATCCAGATGGTGTTCCAGGATCCGACCGACAGCCTCAACCCGCGCTTCACGGCGGCGCGCGCCATTGCCGACCCGATCATGCAGCTCGGTGACATCAGGGGGCGCGATGCGCTGCGCGCGCGCTGCGAGGAACTCGCCGGCCTGGTCGGTCTTCCGCTCAACCTGCTCGACCGCTTTCCGCACCAGCTCTCCGGCGGCCAGAAAGCCCGAGTCGGCATCGCGCGGGCCATCGCGCTGCATCCCAAACTCGTCATTCTCGACGAGCCGACGGCGGCGCTGGACGTTTCCGTGCAGGCGGTGGTGCTGAACCTGCTGCAGGACCTCAAGCAGTCCTTGGGTATGAGTTATCTGTTTGTCTCCCATGATTTGAACGTGGTGCGTCTTCTGTGCGATCGTGTGGTGGTGATGCGCGCCGGGCGGATCGTCGAGCAGGGCACGTCGGAAGGCGTGCTGGGCGATCCGAAGGAGGCGTATACCCGCGAGCTGCTGGAAGCGATCCCGCATCCGCCGCTGCCGGTGCACTAGGAGCGACAGGAGGGATCATGGCGGCCGATCCGCTGGACGATTACATCGACTCGGTTGCGATGGCGCTGGGGCTGACGGTCGAGGAGGGGTGGCGGCCGGCAGTGCGCGCCAATCTCGAAGTATCGCTGCGGCTCGGTCGCATGGTCGATGAGTTCACGCTGCCTGACGAAACCGAGCCAGCCAGTGTCTACTCAGCCTGACGCCGGGAAGACGGCACCGTCCGACGGCATGTCCGCTTCCGACATCGCGCTGGCTGTCGCTGCGCGCAAATTGTCGGCGGTTGAAATAACCGAGGCTGCGCTGGCGAGGATTAACAAGCGCGACACCGTTCTCAATTCCTTCACCGACGTTACGGCCGAACGCGCCCGCGCCAGAGCACGCGAGATCGATGCGGCGATCGCCGCAGGAAAGCATGCCGGTCCGCTTGCCGGCGTGCCGTTCGCGGTCAAGAACCTGTTCGACGTCAAGGGCCTGTCCACCCGCGCCGGATCGAAGATCAACCGCGACCTGCCGCCGGCCCCGCGCGATGCGATGCTGATCGAGCGGATGGAAACAGCCGGCGCGGTGCTGGTCGGCGCGCTCAACATGGGCGAATACGCCTACGATTTCACGGGCGAGAACGTCCATGACGGTCCCTCGCGCAATCCGCACGACCCGACACGGATGAGCGGCGGCTCTTCCGGCGGCTCGGGCAGTGCGGTCGGCGGAGGGCTCGTGCCGATCGCGCTGGGCTCGGATACCAACGGCTCCATCCGCGTGCCGTCGTCGTTCTGCGGCATCTTCGGCCTGAAGCCGACCTATGGCAGGCTGTCGCGCGCGCGGTCCTATCCTTTCGTGGCGAGCCTCGATCATCTCGGTCCGTTCGCCCGCACTGCGCGTGATCTTGCCCTCGCCTACGATGCGATGCAGGGGCCGGACCCTGACGATGCCGCCTGCACCACGCGGCCCGTCGAGCCGGTGGCGGACCTTCTCGCGCAAGGCATCGGCGGACTGAAAGTCGCGATTGCCGGCGACTACTTCCGGAAGAACGTCTTTCCCGAGGCGCAGGAAGCCGTCGCGCATGTTGCGAAGGCGCTCGGCGCGACCGAAACAGTCGTCCTGCCCGAGGCTGCGCGCGCCCGCGCCGCGGCCTACATCATCACCACCACCGAAGGCGCTTCGCTGCATCTCGACCGCCTGCGCAAGCGGCCGCAGGATTTCGATCCGGCCGTGCGCGACCGCTTCATCGCGGGCGCGATGGTGCCGGCGGTGCTGGTCGACCGCGCACAGAAGTTCCGCCGCTGGTACCGTGCCCGCGTGCTCGAATTGTTCAGGTCGGTGGACGTGATCGTGGCGCCGGCGACGCCCTGCGTCGCACCGAAGCTCGGGCAGGCGACGTTCACGCTCGATGGCGTTGAGCTGCCTGTTCGTGCCAATGTCGGCATCCACACGCAACCGATCTCCTTTATCGGCCTGCCCGTGGTCGCAGTCCCCGTGCCGTTGCAGCCGATGCCGATCGGCGTGCAGATCATCGCCGCGCCCTGGCGTGAGGACATCGCGCTGCGGGTCGCGCATGCGCTGGAAAAGATGGGCGCGGTAGCCGCGCCGTCGCCGCGAGGAATCTGAGATGGAAATCGATCTCCCCGACGTGCTTGCCGAAGTCACCGCGCAGTTCCAGCGCTATGAGATGGCGCTGGTCAACAACGACGTCGCGGTGCTCGACGAGCTGTTTAGAAACGACAGCAGGACGCTGCGCTACGGCATCGGCGAAAACCTCTACGGCTATGAGGCCATCATGGCCTTCCGCGCCGCCCGCTCGCCGGTCGGCCTGATGCGCAGGACCGACAGGACCGTCATCACCACCTATGGCCGCGACACCGCGGTAGCCTCGACGCTGTTTTATCGCGATGCCTGGGCCGGCGCGAAGGTCGGTCGTCAGATGCAGACATGGATCCGGTTCCCGGAAGGTTGGCGAATCGTCGCGGCCCATGTCAGCATCATCGACGAACCGCAGGACCAGAAGACATGAGGCTCGACGATCTTCCGACCACTCAGGGTGCCGCTGTCGCCGAGCCGGCGGTAAGCCGGGTCGATCGGCCGGCGCCGCGGCCGGTCAGGATCACGCGCGCCGAAGAGCTTCGCCTGCAACTCGCCGACGAGATCGTGCGCGGACAGCTCGCGCCCGGTGCGCCGCTCGACGAAACCGAGATCGCCCGCCGTTTCAGCGTCTCCCGCACGCCGGTGCGCGAGGCGTTGCGGCAGCTCGCGGCAAGCGGGCTCATCGAGGCGCGCGCGCATCGCGGCGCCGTGGTGGCGCGGCCGACGCTGGAGCGTCTCAACGGCATGTTCGAGGCGATGGCAGAGCTCGAGGCGCTATGCGCGGGACTGGCCGCCGAGCGCATGGCTGCGACCGAACGTGCGGGGCTTGAGGCTATTCACGAGGAGTTGCGCATGCTCAGCCATGCCGGCAATCCCGAGCGGTTCCACGAAGTCAATGAGCGCTTCCACAACGCGATCTATGCCGGCTCGCAGAACGGCTATATTGCTGAAATGGCGCTGGCGACGCGGGTGAGGGTGCAGCCGTTCCGGCGCGCCCAGTTCCGCAATCTCGGTCGGCTTGCCAAGTCGCATGCCGAGCATGATCGCGTCGTCGTCGCCATCATGCGCGGTGACCGCACCGGCGCTGCCAACGCCATGCGTGCGCATATCGAGCTGGTGCGCGGCGAGTACGAGATCTATGCGGTGTCGGTTTAGCGGTCAGATCACTCCGCCGGCTTCGCCATATACGCCCGCCAGCCCCCGAAAGATGAAATGTCGCGGGCGCCGCTCACGGCGGCGGGCTCGACGATGAACCCCTTCACGCCGCGGCCGTCGGCCAGGCGCACCGTGCCGATCGACAGCGGCGGCGGGATGGCCGCGACGAACCTGCCGAAGGAAACCGCCGACAGCGCCCAGAGCTCCAGCTTGATCGCCGTGCCGGTGCCCGCTTCGACGCGCAGCATGCCGGGCTTCGGCGGCGTGGTGTCGAGTGCATAGAGCTTGTAGTCCGGCGCGGTGACGGTTTCTTCCAGCAACCGCGCGCCCAGCGCCTGCAATTCGCCGTTCAGCGCCATGCCAGAGAGATGCGCGCCGACGACCGCGATCGCGATCTCATCGCCGTCCATCGCGGGGACTTGCGCCAGCGGCGGCTGCGGCAATCCCCTGGCGCCGACGGCGAGCTTGGTGTCGGCGTGGAACACGCGCCCGATGCTTGCAAGGAGCGCGTCGCGGCCGGCCGGCGCGAGCAGGGTGATGCCGTAGGGTATTCCGTCAGGGCGCATCGCCGCCGGCAATGCCAGGCCGCAGAGGTCGAGCAGGTTGACGAAATTGGTATAGGTGCCGAGGCGACTGTTGAGCTCGATCGGGTCGGCTAGCACCTGCTCGGTCGAATAGGCCGTCGGCGCCGTCGGCAGCACGATCGCGTCGAGTCCGGCAAAGGTGCGGGCGGCAATGCCGCGCAGCGCCTGCAGGCGATAGAGCGCCGAGAACGTCTCGGCCGCGCTCAGCCGGCCGCCCGCCGCCGTGATCTCGCGCGTCACGGGATGAATCGAATCCGGCGAGGAGTCCAGAAGATCGCGGATCACGAGATAGCGCTCGGCAACCCACGGTCCCTCATAGAGCAGCCGTGCGGTCTCGTAGAAGGGCTCGAGATCGAACTCGACGAGTTCGGCGTCGAGCGCCGTCCAACGCTGCAGCGCCTCGCCATGGGCCTGCTCGGCTTGCCTGTCGCCGAAGAAAATCAATTGTCCGCTGCGGGGAATGCCGAGCCGGAGCTTGCCGGGAAATGCCGACATCCGCGCCAGCGGACGATCGCGCGAGAAGGGATCGCCGGCGTCGGGTGCGGCCATGACCCGGAGCGCAGTCATGGCATCGTCGACGGTGAGCGAGAACACCGAAACGCAGTCGAGTGTGCGACAGGCCGGCACCACGCCGGCCGTCGAGATCAGGCCAAGGCTCGGTTTCAGTCCGACGATGTTGTTGAGCATCGCCGGCACCCGGCCGCTTCCGGCAGTATCGGTGCCGAGCGCCAGCGGCACCAGTCCGGCTGCGACCGCCACCGCAGATCCCGAACTCGATCCTCCCGGTACGAGATCGCGCCTCACCGGATTGACGGGAATGCCGTAGGGCGAGCGCACGCCGACGAGACCCGTGGCGAACTGGTCGAGATTGGTTTTGCCGATCACGATGGCGCCGGCCGCGCGAAGCCGAGCAACCGAAGTCGCATCCTGCGCCGGCTGATAGGCGAAGGCCGGGCAGGCGGCGGTGGTCGGCAGGCCGGCGGCGTCGATATTGTCCTTGACCGCAACCGGCACGCCGAGGAGCGGCAGGCTCGCGACATCCTTTCCCGCGAGACTTTCGGCCTCGGCGACGACGTCATTCTCGTCGCGGAGCGCGATGAACACGGCGGGGTCGTTGTGCTCGCGGATGCGGCGGTAGCTGCGCGCCACGGTCTCTGCGGGAGAGGCTGACCCGTCGCGATGCGCCGCGACGATCGCTGCTATTGTCTCCGGCACGTCAGTTCCCCTCATCGAAAGTTGCTTGCTATCGCCATTTGCGATTGAAGCAAGCGACATGCCATTGTGTACAAACAAACAAAGGACCCAAAAACATAATAAGTCTTGTTATTTCAATGTCTTGGTTGGAGGGTCGGATTTTTTCGCGGGAGGCGCTCATGCTTCTTGCCTAATAATTAGGCAGGCAATTCTGGGCGGCCGCGGAACCCCTGGCGCCGCGGGCGAGCGCGTTCGGTCGGATTGCAACGCGCGTGTTCGGCGGAAATTCACCTTTCCGCGGTAATCGATAACCGGAACTCCGTTCAACCGCGTCCCGGGTACACGCAATAAACGTCGGCTATCGATGGCTCCGCCAGACCAAGCAAGTGAGCAGCTCAAGCAATTCCTGGGGCAACTTACGCCGCAGGTCCGCGGCCGGCTGCTCGCCGAACTCGAGCGGCTGCTCGAACTGGGCGAGCCCATCCCCCGCACGGAAGAATTGATCGCCTCGCTGCGGGCCGAGTTTCCCAATGGGCCCGAACGCCGCGGCGAGCCGGCGCGCTTCTTCTTCAAGCCGCTCGAGCCGGTACTTGTCGATGGCGCGCCCGAGCGCGCCAACAGCGGTCAGATCGCGCGAGGCTCGCTCTCCCCGATCTGGACGCTGCTGACCACCGAGTTGCTGACGACGATGGCCCGCGAATATGTCGATAGCGTCAGCAAGGTGCTTGCCAACCCGAAACAGGCGGAAAAGCTGGCGGTCGGATTCCAGAAAAAGGCTCTTGGCTATCTGGACGGCACGATGCGCTCGACCGAAGGCAGCGCCATGGTGCGTGCGTCGCTTCGCATGTACACGACCTCGTCGGCGGTCTTCGACGACCTTGCAAAGATGTTCATGGTGTTTCGCGCCAGCAATGCGCTGACCAAGTTCGCGCAGGACCTCGCGCCGAAGATCGCTGCGCTGGAGGGCCCGGCGCTCGCCAAGGTGCTCGAACAGCTCAAGACGCTGAAAGCGGCCAATGCCGATGCCATTCCGTTTGGGCTGACCATCGTCGCAGGACGCCTCGCAACGCGCTGGCACTTGCTGCACCTTGCGACCAAGATGGCCGAAAGCAAGGCCCCGCCCGCGGTCGCAGCCACACCCTATGCGCTCGTGGTCTCGATGGTGCTCGATCAGATCGACGAGAAGCGTCTGCTTCTTTCCATCGCCCTGCGGAGCAATCGGGTCGTGGTCGCCAAGGGCATCCTGAAGGAGATCTACGCAATCGAGAATGCGCTCAAGGCGCAGATCGACCTCGGAGACTCCGACTGGGCCGCCCGACTGCGTGAACAGATGGCTGCAGTGGAGGCCGCGCTCAATGCCGAAGTCCAGGCGAGCCGGACCAATGTCGGACATCTGACGCATGTGCTGACCTCGAATGGCCTGCGTCCGGCGCAGTCGCTGAAGGAGCGTCTCGCGCGAGCCGTGCAGAAGGGCCGCGACATCGTCACGGATATCCTGCCGGCCTGATCGCGCCTCTGCCGGCCTCAGGCGAAGCAGGAGAGAATTCGAAGCAGTTGCTCGCGGTTCGCCTTGCCGATCTTGTCGGCAACGTGCCGTTCATGCTCGGCGGCAAGCTGCTTGAACTTGCGCAACGAGGCTTCACCGGATGCCGTGAGATGCAGTGCGTGGGAACGCCGGTCGACGGCGGATTGTACCCGCTTTACCAGCTTGCGTCGTTCGAGGCTGTCGAGCAGGTGCACCAGCCGCGCACGCTCGATGCCAAGCCGTTTCGCAACGGCCATCTGGCTGAGCCCCGGATTGGCGCCAATCACGGTCATGACCGAGAATTGCGTCGGCTTGATATCGACCGCGGCGAGAGTCCGGATGAAGTCCTGGAAGATCCAGAGCTGGAAGCGCCGCACGGCATAGCCGGCGTGCCCTGCCAGTGTGTCGAGGCTGATCGCTTCATCCGCCTCGGTGTGCCGCGACGGGCTCTTTCCGGGCCGCCTCTTGCGGGTTCCGGTTGCCGGGTGGACGGAATGGCTGGACAAGTGTTTCCTCCGACGTTGGTTTCCTTGTACCGCGCCGGACAGCCAAAGGAAATAATGTTGTTGACGACAACAATTGTTCTGACCAACAATATCCTGAAGGCAGCCCGCTACGAGGCTGCGAGCCCGTACGGGCGAGGGAGGAAGCCATGACGATGGCCGTTGTCCGCGGTGACGATCCCGCCAGTCTGTTTGCCGTGCCTTCCATTTCCGCCGAGCGTCGCGCCGACGGCAGCATCGTTGTCCGGTCGACCGTGGCCTTGAAGCCCGCCGCCCGCTGCATCGGCGACTGGCTGGAGTATTGGGCCGGCGTCGCGCCCGACCGCATTTTTCTCGGCGAGCGCACGGGCGAGGGGCCGTGGACCACGGTGACCTATCGCGACGCGTTGAAGCAGGTGCGTTCCATCGCCGCCTGGATTCTCGCGCGGGGCTTGAGCGCCGAACGGCCGCTGGCGATCCTCTCCGACAACAGCATCGACCACGCGCTGCTCGCGCTCGGCGCGATGCATGCGGGCGTGCCGGTCGCAGCGATCTCGCCGGCCTATTCGCTGATGTCGAAGGACTTCGACAAGCTCAAGAGCATGATCGAACTGCTGCAACCCGGCGCGATCTACGTCTCCGCAACGAAACTCTTTGCCGCGGCGCTCGCCGCGATCCGGCCGCTGCACGATGCCGCTGTTGTCAGTGGCGCCGCCGATGGGGATGCGATCCCGTTCCGCACCGTCGCCTCGACTCCGGAGACGCCCGATGTAGCGAGGGCATTTGCCGCGGTGACTCCGGGTACGATTGCAAAGTTTCTCTTCACGTCGGGCTCCACCGGCACGCCAAAGGCCGTCATCAACACCCAGCGCATGCTGACGTCGAGCCAGCAGGCCAAGGCGCAGACCTGGACCTTCCTGGAGGAAGCGGGCGAGAGTCTCGTCATCCTCGATTGGCTGCCCTGGAGCCATACCTTCGGCGCCAACCACAATTTCAACCTCGTCCTTCGCAATGGTGGGACGCTCTATGTCGACGGCGGCAAGCCGGCGCCGGGGCTTTTCAATACCTCGCTGGCGAACCTGCGCAGTGTTGTGCCTACCGTATACTTCAATGTGCCGCGCGGGTTCGACATGCTGATCGCGGCGTTGCGCGGCGACGAAGCCTTGCGCCGGAAGTTCTTCGGCGGGGTCAGGTTCGCCTTCTATGCCGGCGCGGCGCTGCCGCAGAATCTGTGGGACGCGCTGGAGGAGCTGTCGGTCCAGACCGTCGGCAGGAAGTTTCCGATGGTGTCGGCGTGGGGTTCAACCGAGACCTCTCCGCTTGCGACCGATTGCCATTTCCTGGCCGAGCGCTCCGGCAATATCGGCGTGCCGGTTCCGGGTACCGAGCTGAAGCTGGTGCCCTCGGGCGACAAGCTCGAGGTGCGCGTGCGCGGGCCCAATGTCACGCCGGGCTACTGGAAGGCGCCGGAGCTGACCAAGCAGGCTTTCGACGAGCAGGGCTTCTACCTGATCGGCGATGCCGTCAAATTCGCCGATCCCGCACGCCCCGAGCTCGGTCTCTTTTTCGACGGACGCGTCGCCGAGGACTTCAAGCTCAGTTCCGGCACCTGGGTCAGCGTCGGCACCTTGCGCGTGGCCGGCATCGCCGCACTCGCGCCGCTGGCGCAGGACATCGTCGTCACCGGGCATGGCGGCGACGAGGTGCGCTTCCTCGTCTTTGCGAACATTCCCGCCTGCCGCGCCCATGCGGGGCTGCCGGAGTCGGCGAGCGCCGATCAGGTCGTGAACGATGAGAAAGTGCGTGCCGCCATCGCGCAGGGGCTTGCCCGGCTCAAGGCGCAATCGCCGAATTCTTCGGGACACGCCACGCGCGCGCTGCTGCTGGCCGAGCCCGCCTCGGTCGACGGCGGCGAGATCACCGACAAGGGTTATATCAACCAGCGTGCCGTGCTGACGCGCCGCGCAGCGGCGGTTGCGATTCTCAACGACGACGGCTCGCGCGCCTGGATCGCATCCGCGACCTAGATCGGCCCTTGAGCATGATCCGGAAAGGTGTGAAAGATCGCGGGAGGAGCTGGAGCGATGTCAGACAGATCCGACCAGCGTATTGCCGTGATCTCCGGCGCTACACGCGGCATAGGGCGAGCACTCGTTGACGTGCTCGCCGGACAATGGGGTGCGGGCGGCACAGTCTATCTGACTGCGCGCCGCGCCGAGGACGGGGTCGCTGTCACCGCGGCCCTGCGGGCCAACGGCCGCAACGTCGACTGGCTGCCTTTCGACCTTGACGACTCCGGGAGCGCGCAACGACTCGCCGATACCCTGCACGCCCGCCACGGGGGTGTAGATGTTGCGGTTCTCAATGCAGCGTTTGCACCCCGCGACGATATTCCCGCGGCAGCACAAGCGCGTCGGATGATCGAGGCCAACAACCACGGTACGCTGCGCTTTCTCAACGCATTCTCATCGATTATGCGGGCGAATGGACGGCTGGTGGTCGTCGCCAGCGGGTTCGGCGTGCTCGCCAGCCTGCCTGAAAATTTGCGCCCCCGCTTCGACACCAACATGCGTTCGGCCTCGGCAATCGACCGGTCGATGGACGACTATGTCGTCGCTGTCGAAACAGGGGAGGCCGGCGCGGAAGGCTGGCCGGAATGGGTCAATATCCCGTCAAAGGTCGGGCAGGTTGCCGTCACGCGCGCGTTTGCACGCGAGTGGCGCGGCAATGGACGGCGTGCCCCGGGAGTCCTGATCAATGCGGCTTGCCCCGGTCTGACGTTGACGGATGCGACCCGGGACTTGATGAACACGGTCTTCAAGGGACGCACAGCGCAGACGGTAGAGGAAGCTGCCAACGGCCTCATGCCGCTGCTGACGCTGCCGTCGGGTACCGGCGAGCCCGACGGCGAACTCGTCCGACACGGGAATGTCATTCCGTTCGGCAATTGAGCAGATCCTTTCGCGAATCTTATCTTGTTCCAGTGAGAGTTTTTGGTTCGAGCCAAAGATCAGCAGATGCATGACATTTTTTGGCTCTGTGCTGACGTACTGCGAAGGCAATGCCGACGTGGCGGATCGATAAGGACTACGATCGGGCAATCCAACGGAACGAAGTAGAGAAACAAAGACATGGCAACAGTGAAACTACTCTCCGACGATGAACTCTCTCCCGAAGCGCGCGCCATCTTCGATGATATTCGCAAGACGCGCCAATCCGAATTCGTCAACAACTTTTGGCGCGCGCTGGCTCACGATCCGAAAACACTTGGCCGGACCTGGGAAAGTCTCAAACAGGTGATGGCGCCGGGTGTACTTGAGCCCAAGGTCAAGGAAATGCTTTACGTGGCGGTTTCCATTGCTCACGGTTGCACCTACTGCATTCATTCCCACACGGCGGGCGCACGCGCGAAGGGCATGACCGATCAGGAATATGCGGAGATGGTCGCCATTGTCGGCATGGCTGCCGAGACAAACCGGCTTGTCACGGCTCTAGGCGTCCCGGTTGATGATGTCTTCCTCATCGATTCGGCCAGAGGTGGTGGCCAGGACCTGTAGCCAGGTGACTCAAGCGATCCTCGCGCGCGCCTTGGACCACTGTCCTTGTGTTCTCTGCTCAGGGTTATTTGCAGGCGCGCCCGGTCCAGGGCGGTGTATGCGTCTCAGTTCGTCACCTTGCTGCTCCCTTGCGTGATCAGCCGCGCGGGGCGCTGGTCGCGCAGGTAGATCCACAGCCAGCTCAGGGCGACGCCGAGCCGGTGGCGCAGGCCGATCAGGAAATAGATGTGGGCGATGCCCCAGATCCACCAGGCGATCGTGCCGCGCAGCTTGAACTTGCCGAAATCGATCACGGCAAGCCGCTTGCCGATCTGGGCGAGGCTGCCGGCGTGACTGTAGCGGAACGGCGGCAGCGTCTTGCCGGCGAGCCGCGCCTTGATGGTTGCCGCCACGTAACGGCCTTCCTGTTTTGCCGCCGGCGCGATGCCGGGCACCGGATTGCCGTCGGGTCCGTTGATGGTGACGGTATCGCCGATGGCGAAGATGTCGGGATGACCGGGCACGGTGAGGTCCGGCTCGACCTGCAACCGGTAGGCGCGGTCGTGCGGCGCGGCGAGCCATTCGGCGGCTCGCGAGGCGCGCACGCCCGCCGCCCAGATCAGGGTGCGCGCGGCCAGCCGCTTGCCGCCATAGACCACGCCTTCGGCCGAGCATTCGGTGACGGCTTCGCCCAGCATCACCTCGACGCCGAGCTTCTCCAGCGAGCGTTGCGCATAAGCCGAAAGGTCCTCGGGAAATCCCGCCAGCACTCGCGGGCCCGCCTCGATCAGCACCACGCGCGCCTTGCGCGTGTCGATGTTGCGGAAATCGCGCGGCAGCGTATCGCGCGCCATGTCGGCGATGGTGCCGGCCATCTCGACGCCGGTCGGTCCGGCGCCGACGATGACGAAGGTCAGCAGCGCCGCGCGTTTTTCAGCGTCGCTCTCGCGCTCGGCGCGCTCGAAGGCAACCAGGATGCGCCGCCGCAGCGTGGTGGCGTCCTCCAGCGTCTTCAGCCCCGGTGCAAACGGCTCCCATTCGTCGTGGCCGAAATAGGCGTGGCGCGCGCCGGTGGCCAGCACCAGCGTATCGTAGGAAACCGTACTGCCGTCCTCGAGCAGCACGCGCTTGCCCGCGGCATCGATGCCGTTGACGTTGGCGAACAGCGTGGTCACTTCGGGACGGTCGCGCAGGAGATAGCGGATCGGCCAGGCGATCTCGGAAGTCGCCAGCGAAGCGGTCGCCACCTGATAGAGCAGCGGCTGGAACAGATGATGGTTGCGTCGGTCGATCATGGTGATGGCGACCGGGGCGCCGGCCAGCCGGAATGCGGTCTCCAGCCCGCCAAAGCCGGCTCCGACGATCACGACATGCTGGGTCGCTGGTGATGCTTTGCTCATCGATCGGCTCCGGTTGGCCGGTCGATTATGCATGCACCAGGCGTCTTGGTCCAAGACGCAACTGCTGATCGGGCGATGGCGAAGCGCTATTTTGCTGGTTGCCCGGGCAGCGTTGTCGCCCCTGGCCGAAGCGTCCCGTTGC